>JBJKOR010000048.1:0-5491 GCA_046707185.1 Anaerolineales bacterium
GCGCACGTGGCTCGCATGTTCATCATGGACAAAATGGTGGAAGTACTCGACAAGCCGCGCACCGAATTGAAGGCGCACGCGCCGCGCATCATTACCGTGAAGATTCCGGTTGAAAAGATCGGTGCACTGATTGGTCCTGGTGGAAAGACCATCCGTACATTGCAGGAAGAGACCGGCACGAAGATCGATGTGCAGGAAGATGGCACCGTTTATATCGCGTCCACGGAAGGCGTGGGCGCCAAGGAAGCGCAGGAACGCGTCGAGTCGCTTGGCGAATCGGCGGTGGTTGGAAACATCTACACCGGCAAAGTCGTTCGCATCGCGGACTTCGGCGCCTTCGTGGAAATCCTGCCCGGCGTGGACGGCATGGTGCACATCTCCCAGCTCGATAGCGAGCGCGTGAACAAAGTGGAAGATGTGGTCAACATGGGCGATGAGATCACCGTGATGGTGACCGACATCGATCCGCAGGGAAAGATTCGATTGTCGCGGCAGGCCGTGTTGGAAGGCTGGACCGCTGAAGAAGCACGCGAGAAAGATCAGCGCAAGAGCGGACCGCGATCAGGCAACGGCGACCGTCGAGGCGGAAACCGCGGCGGCGGTGATCGCGGTGGACGTGGCCGTTCCGGTTTCGGTCGCGGCGGCGAACGCAAATACTAATAAACAGGCTCCCGTTTATTCAACGGGAGCTTATTTATTTCAAAGATTACGAATCTACTTCTGCAGTCACTTCACGGGTTACCACAAGCAAAGCGGATGAGATGGCCTCGTCCGCTTTTTGATTCTGACTTATCATATTGATGACAATTTTGGAGTAAAGGGGTATTATTTCCGGTATCTTCACTTTATTAGGCTTATGGAGGCTTACATGAAATCAAATCGTCCAGCAATCCTTATAGTTCTGCTTTCGGTTTTTGTGAGCGCCTGTTTATGCACGGGGCTTGGCAGCAGTCTCCCAAGCGGAACTACCCAGCCAAGCGGGAACCTGCCGAGCAATTCGGGAACTCAACAGCCGAGTGGAAATCTGCCAGGCAATTCGGGAACTCAACAGCCGAGTGGAAACCCGGCAGGTAATTCGGAAACCAACCCGCCAAGTGGAAGTCAGCCAGGCAGTTCGGGAATCATCACCACGGTAGTCATGGCGCAGGGTGTGCAAGGAGCTGCGAACGATCCGGTGAATCCAACAACAGTATTCAGCCCCAGTTCAAGGATCCATGCCGTTATCAAGATCAAGGACGCACCAGCGAACACGAAATTTGCCGCCGCCTGGTACGTTGTCGATGTGGGCAGTGCGGAGCCATCCGGTACACTGATCGATTCCACTGAAGTGACTTCGGACGGCACGCGCAACATCGATTTCTATCTAACTCCAAACTCGACTTGGCCAGTAGGCCAATATCGGGTGGATATTTCGGTGAACGGTCACGTGGACCAAGTCATGTATTACACGGTTCAATAAGCGGACATCCCCACTAGGCTCATCAAATGCTACGAGTGAATAATCGCATCCGAAAAGCCGTTGAACGCGAAGGCGCGGCGTATTACGTTCGATTGATCCTGCTCAGTTTCGCGGCGACGGTCGCGATCACGCGTCTTTACCTGACGTTGACCGGATTCCCGCAAATTGGCAACGGTACGCTTCACATCGCACATTTGCTGTGGGGCGGACTGGCTTTGTTTATCAGTGCACTCTTGATGGTAATCTATGCCAACCGCTGGGTCTACACATTGGGTTCCATCTTGTCGGGTTTTGGCGTGGGGTTGTTCATTGACGAGGTCGGTAAGTTCATCACGCGCACCAACAATTATTTCTTTCCGCCCGCCGCGCCGATCATCTACGCTTTATTTTTACTGGTCCTGCTGCTTTATTTGGAAATCCGCCGCCGGCCGCAGCGCGATGCGCGCTCCGAACTCTATCGTGTCCTCGATACCCTGCAGGAAGTCCTCGACCGCGATCTGGATGCGCACGAACGCGCTGAATTGGAAGCACATCTTCACCACATCATAAGTTTGAACGAAGAAGCAGACTCTACGCGTTTAGCCAATGAACTGCTGGAATTCATCAATTCGAAGTCTGTGAAGGTCGTCCCGCGCCAGCGCAGTTGGTGGGACAGGTTAGCCACACAATGGAAGATGTTCGAAGAGAAGCGGTTGACGTTGGAACGTCTCAAGGTCACTGTCATTATTGGATTGGCTGCGTTCGGATTGTGGGCATTGCTCGATTTGATTCAGATCACCCCGGGGCTGGCCAGCGAACTTCGCATTCGAACCCAACTCGCCGCGCTGAGTCAAGCCGGTCTGATCATCGGGCCAAAAACTCTAACCTTCTATTTGAGCGGAGTCGCTTTCAAGGCGGCCTGCGGACTGGCGATGCTGATCGCAGCAGGCTTGTTGATCGCAGGCAAAGATAAACCCGGAATACAATTGGGGTATGTCGGGTTGCTGCTGTGCATTACGGTTGTCAGTTTGGTCGAATTCTATTTTGACCAATTCTCCACCATCATTCCAACCCTCATTCAATTTGTACTGTTGTTCATCCTGCTGGATTATTGCAAGCGATTTATTGCAAGTTTAAAGAAGTAACAGCTTCCGCATTCGAAAATATGATCTGCGGGGAGAATTGACCTATGCGATGTGGAGATACAAGAGGGGGCGGTTGTCCCATTCAAATCAGGGCTACATGACCCTGTAATTCAAAGACGAGCAGTATTAAAGTAGACACGCAGGACAATCAGCTCAAAAACTGATTGGACATTTTCCATCAAGGAGATATCGAATGTTCATTGATTTTCTTACGCTCGTCATGATCAACCTTGTAGCCGGTACTGTTCTTTTGGCCTATTATCTATGGAAGGGTATCGATGAAAAAGATCAACGCCCGTATGCGGCCGCGTTCTTTGTCGTTGGATTAGTGGGTGTGGTCACCGGTTTCCAACTATCGTTCACATGGCCCCTGCCCGGAAGCTTTAACGTGGCATATGGTGATGCCGCGACTCTGTTCGGCATTGTTTATCTTGGCACTGCCATCAGCCTGTGGCAAGGCTGGAGCCTGGTCCCGATGTCCATCTACTCGTTCTTCGCCGGCGTCGATGCGATCATCGGCGGTCTTCGTCTTTACTCGCTCCACCTCGGACAAGAACCGTTGCTTGCTGCGCTTGGGTTCATTCTGGCAGGCTTGGGCGGCGTAGGCGCCTTCCCCTTCCTGCAGTGGTTCAAGGACAACAAAGCAGTGCGATGGATTGCGATCATCATTCTGCTTGCCGCTGCCGCCATTTGGGCTGTAACTTTCTATGGCTCACTTTGGGCACACATGGCTTCGTTCGCCAAGTGGGTCCCCTCCACCATGGCAGCCGCTGCAAAATAATTTCCATCCACGCAGAGTAAAGAATGGCTCGCCAAAAATGGCGAGCCATTCTTATTAACCGAGATCCTCGCGCTTCATCCGTTCGGATAAATGATGTCTCACCGCGTAAGTTGCCAACTCGATACGGTTGGAGAGATGTAATTTTTCCAGGATCGTGCTGACATAATTGCGCGCCGTTTTCTCGCTGAGATTCAGACTCTCGGCAATCTCAGCATTAGTCTTGCCCTGTTGCACTTCGAACAGAACCGCCATCTCCCGGTCTGTGAGATCGCGGAAGGCATCTTCTTCTTCCTTTTGTTCTGAAGCGCGCACGCGGGCAAATAAGCGAGTTGTGGTCGCTGCGTCCATCACCGAGTTGCCCTGGACAGCCGCGCGGATGCCGCGCAGAACTTCCTCGTTTCCAACCTGCTTCAACAAATAGCCCACCGCACCGGCGCGAATCGCACTCATGACCAGTTCCTCATCTGCAAAGGAAGTCAGCATGATGACCTTGGTTCCCGGAAAACGATCGACGATGCGCCGCGTGGCGGCCAATCCGCCTTCGCCCGGCAAACGAATATCCATCAACGCCACCTGAGGATGCAGTCGTTCGACAGCTTGGATGGCCTCTTGAGCCGTTCCTGCTTCGCCGACAACTTCTATATCCGGCTGATCGTTGATCAACGTCTTCAATCCCAAACGCACGAGCGCATGATCATCCACTAGAAGAACTGAAATTTTGCTCATCGCTTGTCCTCCCAGGGGAACTTCAAAGTAACGCGTGTGCCTTTGGGAACTCTCTCAATTGCCAGTTCCCCGTGCAGAAGCGAGGCGCGGTCGCGCATATTGCGCATACCGTGTCCTTCGATGAGATGCTCCGGGATGCCATTGCCATCATCTTTTATCGTGAGGTACATATGACCATCTTTACAATGAGCCGCGATGGATACATTCCGGGCGTGAGCATGCCTGACAACATTTGCCAATGTCTCTTGAAGAATTGCAAGAACATGCCCATTTTGCTCCGGAGAGAGAAAACATGAATCAGGCAAGTTGAGGTTCACATCCACATTGACCAAAGGGTTGAAGCGAGGATCAGTTGCCAACTTCTGCAAGACAAGCTGCAACGGCTCTGACGACTGGTTAGGCGGATGCAACTCGACTAAATTCCGGCGCAGGTCACTGATCACATCATCCAGCACGCCGACAGCCGTTTCCAAACGCCCATTGAGCGGAGTATCCGATCCGGTCAAATTCTGCGCAGAGCGGACAAGCAGAGCAGCTGTATACACTTTCTGAATCGTACCATCATGAAGTTCACGGGCAATGCGTTCGCGTTCGTCCGCCAACATTTGCTGATGTTGCATGGCATCAATCCGGCGAGTAATCTCCACATCAAAGATTTCCATAAACCGGATCGTGGTTATTGCCATAGCCGAACCGATCAATGCCCGGACGATCTGAGGAGGCACTAAAAGATAGTGAGTGAAGGTGGCTGCATTTAGCCAATTTCCGGGGAAAAAAGGAACCGCCGGAACGATCAATCCTGTAGCAAACGCATACAATGCCATCGTGATCCCGGAAAGTTGTAAGGCGCGATAAATTCCTGGTACATTATAGTTGGCGATCCGCTCAAGAGTATGTTGCCGTAGTGCATAAGCAGCCAGCAATCCACTTGGCAAGCCGATGAGATAACGTGTCAAAGCATCCGCCGAGTTGATCCAAGTATTGAAACCGGGAAACCAAACCGGAAAAAATCCAAATGCAAGGAAGAACCAGACGATCAACATAATCGCAAAAGCAAGGTGAAGCCCCTGGTAATGTTTCAGCGGTTCCAAAAGCGCCAACCCAAATCCATACAAGCAAATAAACGAAGCCGCCAAAAGCAAGAGATGAACATATTGTAAGAAGACAATAATCTGGGGAGCCAGGTATGCCGCCTGTAGAGGGATGAAGAGATCGCCCCACTCATGAAAGCCATGCAGGAAACCAAACGCGGCCAGCCAACTCAGGCTACGCGCCAATTCGAGGTTGGAGGAATGCCGGGTTTGCAGAACGACAGCCAGTCCCAAAACAAAAAACACCAACCCGTATATGAAATAAATGATTTCTTGATTAGCCGCAAAAAAGATGTGGATGAGAGCCATT
>JBJKOR010000049.1:0-2824 GCA_046707185.1 Anaerolineales bacterium
GTATCATTCGATAAACTTACTTATAGAGAAAGCGAGGCGTAATGTCATTCAACCTTGTCCGTTATTCGCAGCAGGATCCGCAATGGAAGAACAAGAAAATCGGCCCCGGCCCCGATACGATCGGTTATATCGGCTGCGCACTGACCAGTCTGGCAATGTACGCCAGCAGTTGGGGATTCACCGAAACACCCGCCACACTCAATCAAAAACTAACCGCCAATGGAGGCTTCACCTCGGATGAACTCCTGGTGTGGGGCGCCATCAGCAGCCTTTATCCGCAAATCCAAAGTACCGGCCTGACCCTCTGCAATGGGAATGCGCCGGTCTCGAAAATCAACGCAGCGCTCGCCGCGGGCCAACCTGTGATCGTCGAAGTGGATTATTCGCCCGATCCCGGTTTGCAGACTCACTGGGTGCTGCTTTATGCACAAAAGGGAGATAATGATTATTTGATTCAGGACCCCTGGCCTTATCCGCAGGAGACAACTCCGGTCACGTTGATGACACGCTTCAGTCAGGGACAACCGCTGGCAAATGCGATCAAAGCCGTGGCATGGTATCAATGCAGTGCATCCGCCTCGACCGGGACTTCAGGCGGATCGTCCACACCGACTCCGTCCACGCCTCAACCGCCCGCCGTCCAAACCGGCTTATACGTCCAAGTGGTTTCGACCGCCACTGCCGGGCTTCGCTTGCACACGCAGCCTTTTGCCGATTCGCCCGCCAACTTTGCCGAGATGCCGGGCACGCAATTGCAAGTCATCGAAGATGCCGACGGTGCGCAGGCAAAGATCGGCGTAAATAACCAGTGGTTGTATGTGTCCGATCCGTCGGGTAACCAAGGTTACGTCGCAGCGTGGTACGTGGAACAGGCTCAAGGCTCGACCACCACACCGACACCGACGCCCGCTCCGAATCCCGCGCCCACACCATCCCCTTCATCGCCACCGGCCTCCTCGCCGCAGCGATTGACCCTGCAAGTCATCAGCGCGGTGGGATCGGGCGGATTACGCTTGCGAGCCTTCCCATCGCTGGCTGGGAATTTGGTCGGCATCGAAAAAGCCGGGGCGCTGCTGACGGTCCTGGAACCATCCGATTCGGCGCTCGCCAAGGTTGGGAATGCCAATCAATGGATCAATGTCCGCGATCCGAACGGCCTGCGCGGTTATGTGATGGCTTCCTACGTGACCGTTACATAGAAATGGAATGTCATTCGAGCGCCAATTGAGTAGATGGTGTTCTCCCATCCTATTGAGACCAAACGACATCGTGCTCGAAGAGCAAGCATCTCATATTTGAGAAATGAGATTGCTTCGGTGCTGGCTGCGCTTCGACACTCCCTTTGGTCGCAGCGCGACGCAGCTCCTCGCAACGACGTTCGAGATTTACACTTTGAAAAATAGAAATCCTTTTACACTCGCGTTTACCATCTGGAGTATGCTTACGGCCTTGATCGCCGCGAGCATACTCCTTGTTTTTTTGCGTTGGGGGACACCCGGCTTCAAACTCTTCATTCAAATCTGGCCGCTCGAAGATCTGCATATCACACTGGCAGCCGTAACGTTCTCATGGATATTGCTTGGCTTGCTTCTTTATCTTCTTTATTCCAAGCGAGTCAATGTAAATAACGCATGGAGCGTGGCCGGTTTCTTCCTGATCGGATTCGTTTATCTCAGCCAGCTCAGTGAGCGGTTTCGTTACGGCGATTATTCCTATTATCTCGATGCCGCCAACGCTCTGCTGCAGCACAAACCGCTTCCGACCACGTACTTATATCCGCCTTTGTGGGCCACGTTATTACAGTTTATCGCGCCGCTCGGCGATGAAAATTTTCTGCTGATACTTTGGATTGCCAATTTCATCTCCCTGATGGCGTTTTACTTTTTGCTTCATCGCGTTCTGGAGCATTATGGCTTCTCGACTCGATTGGCCGCCGTCGTCACCACGCTATTCATGCTGGTCAACACGCCGCTCCTGCGGACGCTCTTCTACGTTCAGATCAACCTGCACACGCTCAATCTCGTTTTCCTGAGCCTGCTGCTTTATCCAAAACGCTCCTTCCTTTCCGCACTGGCCCTGGCTCTGGCGGTTCATCTCAAAAGTTCGCCGGTCGTTCTGGCACTCGCCTTTCTGCTCGAATTGGATTGGCACTGGCTGGGATGGTTCGTATTGAGTCTGATTCTCGTCGCGATGTTTACCGTAGCAATTGACGGCGTTTATCCATTCCTTGATTTCATCCATAGCACGCTTGGGCTGACCGCACTACAAACAACGACTTTCCACGAAACTTCGTTTGATTCTTTCTTCCGCTCCATCATTCCGTTCCTGCACCTCGACTTGATCTGGGCGCGGGTTCTAACATATTTATCCAAACTGATTCTCTTGCTCGCGTCCCTGTTCGTGATGGTTCAATCGGTGCGATATAAAGTCTTCTTTGCTGGAGAAGGAAAAGGTGCGAGAATCGCTAATGCCCTGCCGTCGCTCTTTATCCTGATGACGCTCGCCTCGCCGGTAGTATGGGAACATCACGGAATCTTCGTGGCGTTATCCTTCCTGCTCCTGCTCAAGCGTCTCGATGCACCAAATGAATGGATTTGGTTCGGCTTTGCTTATTTCCTTGAATTTCTCTTGCCAACCTTTTATTTTCTCCCCTGGTCTTACGGACGCTTGCTTGCGCCGCTCATCATCCTGTGGCTGATGTGGAAAGCCACCAAGAAACAGGATACCTCGCGGTCCTTTACTGTATTCAATGAATGGTTGAATAAATTACCCGCGTTCGGAATTTGATGGCGGTGTTACACTATGAAGAATGTATTGATCTTTC
>JBJKOR010000050.1:0-1544 GCA_046707185.1 Anaerolineales bacterium
ACAATCTGACCAACCTTGACTTGATCCACGACAACATCAGCGTGGTCCTTGGCCAGCGCTTTCATACGTTCGCGCCAAGCCGGGAGTTGAGCGGAAATTTTATCATGCAGAATCATTTTGCCTCCAATAGGATTGTGTCATTGCGAGGAGCCGCTTCGCAGGCGACGTGGCAATCTCCTCTTCATAATGGAGATTGCTTCGCTACGCTCGCAATGACGTTAAATCTTTACCAGCTTCTTCAACGCTTCGTGCGTTTCCTTGACCGAAGCCGCGGACTTATCCAACAGCGCCTTCTCCTCGGCATCGAGCTTGTACTCAACAATACTTTCCATGCCCTTGCGTCCAAGCTTGACTTGCACACCGAAGAACTTATCCTTCAAACCTTACTCACCGTCCATATACGCCGCACATGGAACAATGAGATGTTTGTCCTTGAGAATTGCTTCCGCCATTTGTGAGACGGCGGCGGCAGGCGCATAATAGGCCGAACCTTTTTTCAACAAATTGACAATTTCGCCGCCGCCCTTGCGCGTACGGTTGACAATGGCTTCGAGCTTGTCGGCAGGCAAATAGTCTCTCAACGAAATGCCAGCGATATTCGACAAACGCGTCAACGGGACCATTTCATCGCCATGCCCGCCCAACACATAGCATTGAAAGTTCTCGACGCTGACGCCGGTTTCCATGGCCACGAAGGCGCGCATACGCGCTGAATCCAAAATACCGGCTTGACCGATCACGCGTTCACGCGGCAGTTTGTTCATTCTCAGTGTGAGATACGCCATCGTGTCGAGCGGGTTGGTCAGCACAACGAAAATGGCATCCGGCGAATACTTCAACGTTTCGGTCGCGGCTTTGCCGACGATCTCAGCATTGGCGGTCAACAGGTCATCGCGGCTCATGCCCGGTTTGCGCGGCAGCCCGGCAGTGATGATCACGATATCGGAGTTTTTGGTGGCGGCATAATCGTTCGTGCCCACAATTTCGACATCTTTACCGACAATGGGCAGTGCCTCCGAGAGGTCAAGTCCCTTGCCTTGTGGCATTCCTTCGATGACATCCACCAAAACGAGATCCGCAAGTTCACGTTCGGCGAGCCAATGAGCGGTGGTGGAACCGGTCATGCCAGCGCCGATGATAGAGATTTTGTTCATCATTCCTCCAGGAGAATTTATATCTACATTTTATCCGAAAGTCCTGCTCCGGAATAAGAACATTTGTCACATTTTTGGGATAGACAAAATTACAAAAGAGAAGGACTTTCGTTCGTTATCACAACTACGAAAGCCCTTCTCGCCTCATTCCAGAACCTGAGCGGTTTCTGCTTCGAGAAAATGGGTCGCCTCGATGGCTGCCGCCGCACCCATCCCCGCCGATGTGATGACCTGACGAAAATGCGAATCGGCTGCTTCGCCTGCCGCATAAACCCCGGCTTTGTTGGTCTGCATCCTATCATCGACTTTGATGTAACCCAGATCATCCATCTCAAGCTGGCCTTTGAACATCTGCGTGTTCGGCGTGTGGCCAATGAAGATGAACACGCC
>JBJKOR010000051.1:0-2032 GCA_046707185.1 Anaerolineales bacterium
GTATGTATTCGTCGCCTCGTGACAGAAGTTCGCTGCCAAACGCAGGTGTTACCAGTGTATTGATACCGTGGTTGAAAAACAATTCATACAGTTCAATATGGTTTTGTGCTGCCATATCCATATAAGCCTTGATTGGATCGTCGAAGGTTTCGTTTCCATGTTCCAACACGAACCACCGACGCGTGCCGTTAATGGGAAATACACAAACCTTTGGCCCGCTTTCCCGCACAAGTTGAGCAACTTCTTGATTGGATAGCTTTAAAAATTCAGCAAGTTCGATCACGACTCAATTCCTTTTATGGCTTTGGAAAGAATAACATGGTTCTTTGTGACCCACCTTTTAGGATCGGGATTGTATAGCAAAGGTGCAGTATTTGATATCAGGGTTATCACTAATAAATTGTAAATTAATCGGTGCCTGTATTGAATTACAAAATTGTCAGGCTACGAAACAAGCGAGGGCGCGCACCCGCGCCCTCGCTAAGAATGCGCTAATCGACAATCCTACTGGCGCATCTGTGGCTGGCACAGATGGAACGGTAGGTGGCGCCGATGGTTGGGACGGAGTCGAAGCAGGGGGTGTCTGCTGTTGTGTGGAAGGTGTGGTGGGTGCTGCTGGGTTCCCAGAGCCGCGTATGTTCACCAGTTTGTTCAAAATGTTGAACCAGAAGGGGGCGCCTTGAGCCGCCGCCAAACCTGTAATCAAGATCCCCAGCGCTTCGAGCGGCCATTCAGCAGAATTGCTGACTGGAGGATTCGGCCAGCCGATGGGGATGACGAGACTGTTTGTATAATCCTGCGGCTTCAAGTATTGTCCCAGGGTGTTGGTCGGCGCAGAGCCGCTGGCTACTGTTGCACTGGCTTGTGCGACCATGACCTGCCGAACGGTGGGCGCCTTCCAAAGCTGGGTGGCAATTTGGATCGAATCGATGTTGAAGGCCGCTGCCATCAGAATGCCGATCACAAACGATACGATAATGGCGCGCCGTTTATACCAGCCGCTGGCCCGTTCCTGGACGGCGTTGTACCAATCTTCCAAGCTGGACTTGGCTTCTGTGATGGAATCATTCACGGTTATCAGTTGGTCGGTCAAGTGGGGGAAATGGACATCCATCATTTTGCCAAATACAGGATAATCCTGCTTGAACTTGGCGATGCCATCGTTTACGCGTGCTTCGAAAGAAGCGTTTAGCGCGGCCGTCTTGACTTCAGGCGGGACGTTCATCCCTGTAATCGGCTGCGGCGGCTTGGCGTTGACGATCAAGTCCATCATCACTCTGGAAAATGTAGAATCTTGAATGTAGGACGGTCCTCGATCTTTTCCAGGCTCGACCATGGACTGGATATAGGGGTGCTTGAAAAAATCTTGCAGAAGCTGCGGGTCGCCCAGCATATTGCCAATGATCTTTTTCAGGTCATTGCCCCGCCAATCCAGCCAACTGCTGATCCATTCCTGGATTTGGCTTACCGCTACACTTAACATTAACCACGCCGCGACCACACCGATCGCGACCTCGAGCATTGCGTCCAAATTCATAGCGTCCTCCTTACAATGTGGTTATACCAAGTATAAAAGAGATTGTCTGTAAATACAAGAACTGAAATGTCAATTTGTGAACGGATAGCGTAGTGTACAGAAGGAACTCACATTCGGATTCTTGGCCCTTTTATTTTGATAGGAGCGCGGGGATGTGACTTAGTGCGGAAACGGTCGCGTCCGGCTTGACGTTGATCCGGTTTGCTGCGACAGCGCGGCGCGTGATCCAAATGCTTTTCATTCCGATCTGATGCGCGCCCAGAATATCCGTCTCCAACAAATCGCCGATCATGACGGCCTGATTGGCTTGCACGTGAAAGTAGTCCAACGCCGATTGAAAAATTGCAGGGTGCGGCTTGCGTTTGCCGAACGTGGCGGAGGAGAGAATAAATTCAAAGTATGGCCGGAACTTGCCTTTATCGATCAGCGCTTGTGTGTTCTCGTCGTCGGCTGCATTGGAAATCAGTCCCAAAGGGAAGCCGCGCTCTTTCAGAA
>JBJKOR010000052.1:0-10738 GCA_046707185.1 Anaerolineales bacterium
ATCCACGGCGATGACGAACGGCAGCTCTTCGGCTTCTTCGAGGCTGGATAGTGCATGTGCAAGAACATCGGCGACATTTTCCTTCAACGGCAATTTGATCCCGGTGCCGAGCACGCCGTCCAAAACAATCGACGCGGTTTGAATGAACTCGGTGAGGCTTGCAAATTCTGAGTCATTCTCCATCGAGATGACTTCGCCGCCCGCGTCTTTGAAGCGTTTGACCAGTGCATCATTTTTGCGCTTGACTAAATAAGCGCGCGCCTGCCAGCCATCTTTGGCGAGATGCGAGAGCGCCACCAGCGTATCGCCGCCGTTGTTGCCCGAGCCGACCAGTCCGAAGATTTCGTGCTCATCGTCTTCGAGCGGCAAATCCTGAATCGCTTCTGCCAAGCCGCGACCGGCGTTCTGCATCATTTGATCGTAGGTCAGGCCGCTGGCATCGGCTTCTTTTTCGATGGCTTTCATTTGAGAGACGGTTACAAGTTTCATATAAGTATTTCCTGTCCTGATGTCGAAAATTTGTTACACCTCATCTTCGGTGTTTCCATCAAACAAACTGTATTGCATTTTCTCCTCTTTTATATAGTGATTTCCAAAGTTTTTAGATAAACCAATAAATTGTTCCAAAGGAACTTTTCGAATCGCTTTGCGCAAATACTTCTCTGTTTCACTATCATTCAAGCGCGTCAAGTCGTGTTTGAATCCAAATGTTCTATTCAATACCTGCGCTACTTGTTTTGGCCAGTATCCTGCACTCATTTGTATAATTGTGCCTCGAACTTCTTCAGCCATACGTTCGATTCTGCTGTTTGCACCGATTCGGTCAACGAGAATAATTGTTGCCATGAAGAATTTTGAACGTCCTAAAGAAATCTCACGTTCAAAACGTGTTACCTTGTCAAGTGAAATTTCAGGATTTCCTCTTCCTATAAAACCAATATCAAATCGAACGCCTTTGCCTAATTCGTAAAGCAAAGTTGCATCACTTTCTCTTTTCTCGTTTCGCGATGAAAGCCAAAATACTTTTTCATATTCTTGCGGAGGTTGTTGGATATGTTTAAATCCCAAAATATGAAGTAAAGAACCAAGAACTAACTTTTCAAACAGTTTTCCATAAGCGGATTTTTCTGAACCGCGAATTGCTAGCGTCTGTGCGCCAATAGTATTCAATAGATAAGTCATCCAAAGCCAATTGATTTGAGCTTTTTGATTTCCATTTATTACGATTTCACCTTGCAAGGCTCCTTTTTCTGTTTTGCGGGCAGCGATTACTTCATTACAGATTTGGACATATTTATCTCGGTATTCTGCAATTGCTTGAGGATTATCTCGTAGCACATTCTGAAATGCTTTATCTGTTAAGCCAAGAATCCATTGAGCAAGCCATCTTTCGGATTTGGACAAACTTCTGTTTGAAAGAATATTTGCGGCGATGTTGGGGAGTCGGCTCACAAAATCCTTTGAAGATGCAGAGCCTTTGATAAATAATTCAGCTGTAGCTAGATTTAATGTTGCAATTCGGCGGCGCGTTAATGCTTCGGTTGAATCTCGAAGGTTTTTGCCAGTTAAAATATCTAGAACAACACCGCGAACAACATCTAGCCCTATTTGTTCGACCAGTTGGCTGCCACTAGCTGAAAGCAGGTCCAAATCGCTGGGGGAAATTAACTCTGTTAGAGAATTTGACAAGTTTTTCTTTTTAGGCATGTTATCCCTCAAAACAACAAATTGTCTGCATCAATTGGCGCGCAATTGATAGTGTGAACTTGTTTTGCTTCTTTACCAAGCCAAGATTTGACTTCCTCTCGGATTATGGAAACATATTTTGGATTCTGTTCTAGTAAAACAAAACGTCTACCAAGCTTCACTGCCGCTTTGCCAACAGTTCCTATACCGGCAAATGGATCAAGTACTACATCATCTTTGAAAGAATAATACTTTATAACTTTCTCTGCTAGCTCAACAGGGAAAATGGCGGGATGCCTTGCATCGTGCGCTGGTGTAATTTTCCAGATATTGGTTCGGTCATAATCATCACCAACTTTTGATGCTTTCACTGTTTCTTTATTTGGATGAGCTCGTATATTCCAGTCAATCAATTTCTCCGTATGTTTTCGGTAAACCAAAATATATTCGGTGACAGGAACGGGTTTATATTGTAAAGGATTTCTATCGGCTGCAAATCTTCTGCCGCGCCCTGTTGCCCAACCTGCGCCTTCAGGTTTTTCCCAGATTATGTCATCAATAAAATCATAACCCTCTTCAATGAATAACCTATGCATATCGAAAGGCACTGCAATACGTTTTGATGCTTCGGTTCGATTGGCGCGGCGGATGAGCACCGGGGAAACATTCATTACAAAGAAGCAACCTTCTGCTAAAATTCGATGAGCATTTTGGATGACCTTTCGGATTTTGAGCAGATATTCTTCGTAAGTAATGTAATCAGTATATTCGGGACGGGCATTGTAATAGGGCGGCGAAGTAAAAATTAAATTTACACTTTCGGCAGGAAGTTCTTGTAAGAGTTCTTCGCTGTCTCCTTCTGCAATGGTATTTCGCAAAGAAGACAAAACATAAGCCCCGTTTGCCTTTTTCACTTTTGCTTTTTTATTTCCATTTCGTCCGAGCAAACGCGATTCAAGCACATCAAAGTTAGTAGATTTATCTTCTACAATCAGAGATGTATACGCATCAATTACGACTTCACCTATTCGTTCATGTGACGTTTTTCCAACTAAGGGCACTCGCCAGATGTGATAGCGGTCATCCACTTCTGGCCAGCCAAAACCTACTGCTTTTTCTAGTTTAGCGCGTTGAAGCCAGAAGGTTGCTACTTTTTTGGCAGACTTCACATCTAATACATTGTATTTTCTTCTTATGGCAACCGTCGTTTTAAGCATGGCGAACTAATTTTACCATTTGCCTTTGTCCATCAACGCCGCTGCTTCGGAAGCAACCGAAAAGATCAGGATTTGAACAATACGGTAACAATTTCATGGCCGCGCGCCTCTACCGTTACGCTTCCATCGGGCGCTGGTTTCAGCGTCCCGATTTTTTGTTCGGCGAGATTCACGCGCTCGACCCCGTTGAATTTTCTCCAGGGCTTGATGCTGACTTGTGTCGGTTCATTCTTCAAGTTGACTCCGCGCACGATCCAACCGCGTCCATCATCCGAACCTTTGATGGCACTTACTACAAAAGTGCTTGACGCGACTTCCACGAATGAATCCGATAACGGCAATTGACCATCATGTAAAGTAGTTGTGATCCCGCGTAATGGAGCATCGAAGGCGTACGCCTGTTGAAAGGCTTCTTCCCAATTTCCTGAATGCGGGATGATGGAATAATCGGATGTCCATATACCCGGCAGTTGCGCGGTGGGTGTTTCCATGAACGGCCCGGCATGTCCTTTGCGTGTTGGAAAATCATCGCGCGAAAGCCAGCCGACACAGCGCAAAAGCGTCAGCGCGATCTCGGCATTTCCATCTTCTCGTTTTAGCGTTTCCACTTCCGGCAAGCCGCGGTTGGCGATCATCAAGGCATGCTTTCCATCGCTGATATCTGTAAAGGCGCGCTGCGGAACTTCAGGACGCGGCTGCTCGATCCACGTTTCGTCGAAGGGCGGCAACCCGATTTTGCGGTTGCGGATTTCAAAATGGCCATCATAATCTGCGCTATCGACCTCGAACGGTGCAGGAAAATGCACGCGCAGGCGATAATCTTTGGCAAGGTTATCAATCGCCGTATGAATGTCGATGCGCGGCACGCCCGGAATCAACGTGATGCGCGTCGTGATCGGCACCGAGATCAAATCGCTCGACCTGGATTTGCGGTCGGGTGCAAGCTCAACTGGAATACGCAAATCCAAACTCAATTCGATGATTTGCAGGACTTCGCTTCTCGTCACGCGGGCGCTCTTTAAACGCGCGGCCGTTTGAGAATCGGAAGGAGGCGGGCAGAAGTTGTATTCGTCGCCGCGGTCGCCGCTCTCTACGAATCGATTCAAGCCGCGATACACACTGTTATCGCGCTTATCTGTGATGTTCAGGGTTCCATCCTTATTGACGTCAACCACAAAGAAATCATTTTCGATTTTGTGGGGCGGACGATTCTTCGCTTCAGTCAGGCGTTCGAGAACTCCCTGGGCGAGCGGGGAGGAGGCTAGCGGCCCCAGCAGACGCATGGAAGGCGAAACGCGAATCTCCGTCGGCCCGCTTTCCCTGGCTCGTACATGGAACGTCTTCCATCCAAGCATGGGGACATCGGATGCGACGAACGTGATGCCAGCGGTCTTTGGCGTGCGCGCTTGAATGTGAAAGGTTTCTATGCTCGTGTCCTTCAAATATTCCCGGAAGCGTTTCAAATTCGCTTCCCACACATCCAGCTTGGGCTTGGCGTCTTCGGCAAAAATGGTTTCCACGTGCAGGATTTTCTCTTCACGTTTGAAATGGACTTCCTGGATCGCAAGGTTTCCAGCGCGGCCCTCATTGGCCATCGAAAGCAAACTCCTTACTTGCTTACGCCGAACGCGGACGTTGAGCAATCGGCTGCCCCCACCATCGGTGGCTTGATACGGGACAATGTTTCCGTTGTCATCGTAAATCTCGAAATCTTCGACATCGGTAGGCATGAATAATTCCATCCTCACCACGTCGCTGCGCCGAAAGGAGGACGGATTGAAGACCACAATGGAGGCGAGGGCCGGGGTTTCGGATTTGGTTCGGATGGAAAATGCCAGCGCTTCCAGACTTTGTTTCGTCATCTCTGCGCCGATTTGTTCCACCTGATCGAAGCGGGATTTCATTTCTTTATGAACCTGGTCGATCGAACAGCCGCAGATGGAGTCGTGAGGATGACATTCCATGAGCAGCCGCCAGGTGCGGCGCACGACCGGCGAAGGATTGTGAAGCAGGGTTTGTGGTTTGTTGCCTGCGGTGATCAGCGAGGCGAATGTTGAAAATGGTTCCATCCATTTTTCGAGCATGGTCTCGCAGGCCTGATTGCGTTGTTTGATCCACATGCGGGTGGATAACACGCCTGCTAATAGATGCGCATGTTTGGATGAACGGAATTCGCCGCAATAAACGGGCAGGTCGAGTTTGCGTTTCGTGATTTGCGTCTTGACCGCTTTCACATAGGCTGGCAGCGTGGAATGAACAACCCTCGTGTCGCGCATTGCAGCATTGGAATAAGCAATGGCCTTGGATGTGGCGCGCGGCGGTTCCATGTGGTCGACGCCAAACATGATGAGATAATTGGAAACTGCCGAACGTTCGGCCAGCGAGGCTGTGGCGCGTTCAAGGGTTGCGGCGAACTCCGCTGGAATGTCCGCTGGCAGGTTGGCGCCATTGCTGTAGGAGTCGCGCAGATAGGCCATCAACACGCGCGAACCATCCGGCGCGTCCCACCAGAATTCGACAGGCAGATCGTGCGGTCCGCGCCAGAGCGAGATCACATCCATGCCAAAGCCGCGGATCAACTGCGGCATCTGCGCGAAGTGACCGAATGAATCGGGCATATATCCGATCATCATCTTTGACCCGAACTTGCGAGCCGTGCGGTCGCCTTCGAGCAGGTTACGGATATGCGCTTCAGGGCCGACCAAAAACATATCGGGGAGAATATGCCAGGGTCCGATGATGATGCGGCCTTTGCGGATGTAGTTGCGCAGAATCGGTTCGTTCTCCGGTCGTATCGCCAGATAATCATCGAGCACGACGGTCTGCCCATCGAGCATAAAGTACTTGAAATTCCTATCGCGTTTCAATAACTCGATCAAACCGTCCACGAGATGAACGAGTTTCAAGCGAAACACCTGAAAGGGGTAATACCATTCACGGTCCCAATGTGTGTGTGATACAACGTGAAGAGTTCTCATTATGCTCCGTAAGTTCTAAAAGGATTTCTTCCCAGTGCGGTGTTTTGCCTCGCTGGTCTTTATATATCAGACTTCACGAGCGGCATCATTCTTCCATGATTCCGCATCTACGCGGATGTATGGTGGTTTTTCGTTCCATGATCTTTGCTGGCTGATGGTTTTCCCGGTAAAGGAACCAAATCGACGCCGTGATCGACGAGCGCGAGCCAGGCAAGAAAAATACGGCGCAGCCATTCTCCTATAAATCGATCTCTTCTTTTCGCCGCCCCAGCAGGAATCCGCTGATGATGGTTATGATTGTTCCGCTAAAGATAAAGACCACTGAAAATTCTTTACGAGGAATTAGTGCAAAGTTGAAAAAATAAACCACGATCGGGGAGATCTGAACTGGAACCTGGGCTACTGGAACCACATTGCTGGCTTGGGCTACTTTGAAGGCCAATTGACTTTGCCAGGTAATCGTTATGGCAGCGATTATCAGAATCAGCGCCGCCACAGTGAAGATTATGTTCTGCGAGAAAGAGCCGCGGCCTCCAAGCACAATTACAAATAACGCCAGAAACGGATTGATCCAGAAATCCGAAAGGGCGGCGAGAAAACCGTTCGAGAGGGCGATGAGCATCCCTTTGCGGCCGTTAACGTAGTTGGAAGAAGCGCGGGAGATGAAGCTTAGTACTAATAAGCAGAAAGTGAAGACCGTAATGCGCACGAGGGCGTCGTGATCCGCAATGGTGATGCGCACTTGGGATTGACTGATTCGCAATTCGCTCAATCCCAGGAAAATGATTCCGATGATCATCAATCCAATGCCGGTTATCTCGGAAGCGTTCAGTATCTCGTTATTGAGACGGACCGAACCGATGGCGAGCACAATCAAGCCCGAAGCCATCAAGCCCGGTGTCAGTGCGGGACCGATCAGGCTTTGAGAGGCCATGTAAGCCGCTGTTCCGCCGAACACGCCTACCAGAACGCCGGAAATCCAGATACGATTCTTCAGCAGCTTGAGCATGAAGCTGCTCTCCATGGTGTTTTTCCGAATCTTATTTACTGCCAGTTTTTCGATGAGTTGTCCAAGCTGGGTCAGAACCCCTCCGACGATACCCAGCGTAACGCCAATGATATATGTAGGTGTCACGATGTTATATATAGATCCCGTTATTTTGGATTAGATTGGCGAACCACTTGCCACTATCTTTTACTGTCCTCTTGAGAGTCTTGTAATCTACGTAAACGACTCCAAAGCGCGGGCCGTACCCCAAGGCCCATTCGAAATTATCCATCAATGACCAATGGAAATATCCGCTAACCGGAGCGCCTTCCTGGATGGCGCGATGAACTTGTGCAATATGATTCTGCAGATAGCGGATGCGCCGCTCGTCACGCACGCGGCCATCGAAGTCGATTCCATCGGGAACCGGCACGCCATTTTCGGTGACCATCATCTCGCAGCTTGGCTGATAATCCTTCCAGATGCGCATCAGGATTTCATAGATACCTTCCGGGTAGATTTCCCACATGGCTGAATATTCATTGCCCTCCGGATAAATCTGCGCGGCGGCAACCAATGGAAATTTTGCTTCGTGCTTCAGCACCGAGCGCGAGTAATAGTTGACGCCCAGCAAATCGACTTTTTTTATTTTTTCCAAATCTCCTGATTTGATCGGCGAACCTGAAAGGATTTTTAGTAAAGAATATTCCTGGATCGGCGATGTGCCTTTGAGCAGCGGATCGAGAACCGAACGGTTGACAAATGCGTCCACGCGCTGGGCTGCTTCCTGGTCCTTTTTCGATTCTGTTGCCGGAACCATCGGGTTGAGATTCAGTGTGATGCCGATCTTCACCGGTTGCCTGGCTGAAGCGCGGATGGCTTCGTATGCCAATCCATGCGAAAGCAGGAGGTGGTGCAAGGCTTTGACTCCTGCTGTCGGGTTCTTGACGCCCGGCGCATGTTGACCCAGGAAATAGCCGAGGATGGCGGTGACCCACGGTTCGTTGTGCGTGAAGATCACTTTAACGCGATCTGTTATATGTTCCGAGACGATGCGGGCGTATTCAGCAAACGCATACGCGGTTTCGCGGTTTGGCCAGCCGCCTTTATCCTGCAAAGTTTGCGGGAGGTCATAATGAAAAAGACAAACATATGGTTCGATGTTATGTCTTAGAAGTTCATCGATGAGGCGGTCGTAGAAGTCAAATCCCTTCTTGTTGACCTTCCCCGTACCTTCGGGAAGGATGCGCGTCCATGCGATGGAAAAGCGATAAGCCTTGAGACCGAGATCGGCCATCAACTTTACATCGTCTTTGTAGCGATGATAATGATCCACGGCCACGTCGCCGTTTTCGTTATTTGCAACCTTGCCCGGCTTATGGCTGAAAGTATCCCAAATGGATAACCCTTTGCCATCTACATTCCACGCGCCTTCGATTTGATATGCCGAGGTTGCCGCGCCCCATATAAAGCCTTTTGGAAAGTTCAATGATGCCATGTCGTAAGGATACAGGAGAATCGCTCATTGCGCAAGGAAAAGAAAACGGAGATTTCATGGCTTCCTCAAATTCCGTCTGAAATGTTTTCTGTTCTGTGGCTTTTGCGGTTAAAATATGTTCAATGTTTGATTCCACTTCTTTCATTCGTGAACGATATCAACAAACTCTTGATGCCATTACTGCCTCGGCGCGCAAAGCGGGGCGTGATCCCGATTCGGTGCGATTGGTGGTTGTGACCAAACTTCAACCCATCGAAATTGTCCAAGCTGCCATCGAAGCGGGCGCGCACATCCTCGGTGAAAATTATCCCGAAGAAGCTGTCCAAAAAATAACACAATTGCAATCTCAAACTGGGGTAGAATGGCATATCATTGGCCACGTACAGAGCCGCAAAGCGCGCCTCGTGGCCGAACATTTTGCTCTTTTCCAGTCCCTCGATAGCCTCAAGCTGGCCGAACGCGTCGATCGTTTCGCTGCCGAATTCAAACGCGTGCTTCCCGTTTTGCTGGAATTCAACGTTGGCGGTGAAGAAAGTAAATCTGGCTGGCATGCTTCGGATGAAGTGCATTGGACGGATTTGTTGGAAGATGTGAGCGCGGTCGCCGCCTTGCCGCATTTACAAGTCCGCGGCCTGATGACGATGCCGCCTCTTTTCGCGGACCCGGAAACGGCGCCGCCGTACTTCCAGCGCTTGCGGCGTCTGAGAGATTTTCTGACCAAGCACATGCCCCAAGTCGAGTGGCGCGACCTCTCGATGGGCACCAGTGCTGATTACACAGTCGCGGTGGAGGAGGGCGCAACTTTAGTTCGGGTAGGTCAGGCCATTCTAGGTCAGCGGCCCCGACACGGAGATTAGATGATTTTTAATGTTCTTGCTCAACTGGTTGACCTGCTCACGCAGATGTTGATTCTGCTTGTGTTTGTATCGGTGCTTCTTTCGTGGTTTATGTCCCCCTATCATCCTGTGCGCATGGCGATCGACCGACTCGTCGACCCGATGTTGGAACCCATCCGGCGTGTTATCCCATCAGCAGGCATGCTCGATTTCAGTCCGTTTGTCCTGATGATTTTGCTTGAGTTGATCGATCAGGTTTTATCATCCATTCTTCGCAGTTTATAAGAGGTTGGTATGCCCAAGAGAAAATTTCGTCTGCACGATGGAAAACGTGGTTCTGCAATCGCGATACGCGTTACGCCGCGCGCCAGCCATAACAAGATTGTCGAGGTTCTCAATGATGGCACAGTGAAGATCCATCTGTCTGCGCCTCCTGTGGATAATCAGGCCAACGAAAGCTTGATTGCTTATCTTTCGGAAGTGTTGAGTGTTGCCAAGTCGCGCATCGAAATTGTGGCGGGCCTGACTGGCCGGGACAAATTGGTGTCCATCCTCGACATGGATGTGGAAACGGTCCACCAACGTTTGTTGGCACATTTGGATTAGATATCTATCGCGCTGAGCGAAGCGCAAGCTGCGCTAGATTGCCCTTCGACTCTCCACCCAGGACGATATTTGTTTAAGAATTGGGGCTATAGAGATTCCGGTAGATGGCATAGATCTCATAAATGCTTTGAATATATTGCCGCGGTTCGCTGTACCGGATGATCTCGAGGAATAAATCGGGATCATTCCCGGATAGTTGTGACCATTGGTAGGCGTTACCGGGTCCGGCATCATAAGCGGCCAGGGTTTTATATAGATCGCCATTGAAATAGTTTTGGTTCGAGGCCAGATAATGTGCGCCGAACGTAATACTGATCATTGGCAGGTAGAGTTGATCCGGTCCAAAGCTGACCTGCTTGTTGAGCGCCGAGGCAATGCTGGCACCCGTGCTGGGGACGATTTGCATCAGGCCGATGGCGCCGGCGTTCGACCCGGCGAAGCTTTCAAAGAGGCTTTCCTGTCGTATCACGCTGAACAAGAATAATGGATCAAGCCCGTTGGCCCGCGCGGCAGGAATGACCAAATCGCTGTAATAAAGTCCATAGCGGACATGGTTGAAATAATCCGGGGCCAATAGCGAGGATTGGTTGTCGGTCTTGCCTGCCAGCGTCAGCACCTGGCGGATGGCAAAAATCCCCGAACGATATAAGCCTATATCCAATAAATAATTCGCCAGACGATACGTCAGCACCGGATTGTCGCTGATGGAATTGCGCAGATCTTCGAACTCGAGGCGCGCATCACTTAATTGGCCAAGGTCCCATAGTTCGGTGCCGCGCACTAAGCGCGGGTCAGCTGCCAGCGGACCGGGTCCGGTAAGATACGTTCCACCTGGAAGATCGAACGTCAAGAGTACCCACGAGACGGCGTCATTGCGTTCGGTGGCGAGGTTGACCTTGGGGTTTGTGGTTGGCGATTGAGAGAAGGGG
>JBJKOR010000053.1:0-14572 GCA_046707185.1 Anaerolineales bacterium
ACAAACAACAACCGGTTGCGCTGGTCCGTCACCAGCACCGGATCGGGCGTGGAGTTGATGATCGCCTCGAGTTGGCGCCGCGCCACTTCCACGTTCAGGAAGAGACGCGCATTCGCAATGGCCAACGAAGCCTGCCCGGCCAGCGTAGTCACGAAACTAACTTCCGCTTCCGAGAAGGTATGCGGCTGTTCGTAGGAAGCCCACAACACACCATAATAACGATTCTCATGACGCAATGGAATTGCCAACAACGCCCCGGGGTTGAGTCGTTTGGGATCAAGAGTCAGTTCGCGAGTCCGGGATAAGTTCGGGAAAACAACGCGTTCCTGCTTATGCGCCATGGCCAGAATCTGTTCATCCAAATGAGCATAGGAATCCCTGGCGGGTCCCACGGCAAAGCGCGACGGAATCTCCTCGGAGGTTTCAGGGATGATGGACGGCGGCAACACCACATGTGCGGCATTGGCGCCCGTGGTCGCGACCGCATCCAGCACTGGCTGAACCACATCGCTCATCTCGAGGCTGGAGGCTACGCCCTGACTCACCACCAACAGACGATTAAGCTCATCGAGGCGGGTTGCCAAACTGACGCGCATCTGCTCGAAGGCGCGCCGCAATTGGCCAAGCTCATCCACACCGGCAGTTTGCAGCGGATGATCGAGTTTGCCTTGTGCGATTCGATCCGCTTCGAAAGCCAGGTTTTGCAAGGAACCGGTAACCGCCCGCAAGCCAAAGCGCAAAAAGATGAGCGCCAGAATTCCCAGCAAGACGATCATGACCGACATGGGCAGGGCAATGTTGAGGGCCAATTGCTGAGTTTGGCTGGCTGGAACCGTCAACACCACCGTCCACGGCGATCCTTCGACCGGCTGATAGTAGACCAATTCACGCGTGCCATTCGAGGCGGTGCTGCTATAAAAAGACGGTTGTTCAGGATGTGTACCGCTTGCCGTGTAAGTCGTTCCGGTATTGTTTCCAGTTACGGATTGGTAAATCACATCGCCATTCTCGTCGAGCAAAAAACCATCGCCCGCAAAATCGGACTTTGAAAAACCATCCAGGCTTTTGATCAACGGCTGAGTAAACGGGTTGGTGAGCAGGTCGGTACGCCCAATCAGGATGCGCTGCACATGGCCGCTTTTATCCGTAACGGCGGATATGAATGAAACATGCGGAGAAGTATTCGATGGCGGAAGGGTATAGATTTGAGTCAATACACCTTTTTGAGCCAAAGCAATTCCATTCGTCTCCGAAGGATATAAAGAAAAATTCTGCCGCGCCGAATTTGGATAAACGCCCAACAAATTCTTTCCGCTGGCGTCTAAAACGAAGAACTGATCGAAGTACGGAACCGTCTGCATTTTTTGCGCAAGCAGGGCGCTCAAGTTGGGATCGTTGGATGAAAGCGTCAGCGGGTCGGACGCAACTTGTGCAGCAAGATTCTGCCCGGTCTCGAGGAAGAACGGAACGTTCCCCGCCGCGGCTTGTGCAGTGCTTGCCAAACGATCCTTCAACAAACCATTGGCGGCCCGCCCGGCCACGACCCAATCGCCGATCAACAAAGTCAATAACAAGGCAATGATGAAGGTACCGGCCGCGTAAACAAAACGCGTCTCGAGACTGCGTTCCGCAGGCGATGGCTGAAGCGAAGTCTTCCCGCCCCACGCGGACGGGAAAGCGGACGCCGCAAACTGGGCAACGACTCCGGCCACAAGCATCTCGCCGCCAAAGGCCAGCGCCGCGACGCCGGAATTGCTCAAGGCAAAATCGAGGCGCGCGGCCACCGAAACATTCGACGGAATGCTGAAGAAGGCACCGATGATGAACAACACAAGATGCAGGGGAATCATCAACAAGGCGCTGGCCAGCGGCTGGCGCATCCATTCATAAATCCGTGTGCGATAACGCTGGCGCACACTGGCCGAGAATAAAATCGCCAACAGTGCAAGTTCGAGCGCGGTGAAAATGCTATACGTGTTCCACACGCCGCGCAGGATACCGGCAGCCAAGCCAAGCAGTGCCGCACCGATCGGGCCGAGGAGGCCGCCAGCCAACGTCCATGGCACGGCGGAGAAGAGCATCATCGAGGAGCCGGGAGAATAATCAGCGGGAAAGTTCGGCAGGGGCAAGGCGGAACCAGCCGGAAGCCCAAGCCCGATAAATAGACTTGTGATCGGAACGAGGATCAATAAGCCGATGAACCATCCCCACGAGCGCGCCATCCAGGCAGACTGCATTCCCTTCCAGTGAATCAAGAGGAAGATAATCAACCCCAATAACACCAGCCATACCACCCAGCCAAAGGGCGTGGGCAGGAGCAAATTGGGAAAGCCCGCCAGAAGCGTGAAGATGAAACTCATAACAGATTGGGTGATTATATCCGCAAATGTTGAATGGGTTCCGCTTCATTAGGCTTATAACTTTGTAAACAACGCGCGGGCCCGCGAATGCATCGCACCAAACGGATAGGCAAAACCGTTTAACAAGGGAACTGCAATCGAGGAGATTCTTTCCGTTAAGGGATGGTGTGATGCATCAACGCGTCACCACGGATACAAGGTAAACAACCATCCACGAATAATCGAACCGCGAGTCTTCTATTCGTGCATTCGTGCAAAATTTCGTGGATGGTCTTCATCCAAATTCTGACTCAACGAACTCTCAAACACTCCCTCCGCCTATCGTGTGCATACTATAATCTGCGTAAACAAGTCGTAGACCAAAGAAATTAATTTGTCAATTACAAATGCCAAAGATCTTCAATTAATTTTTCTCGCCAATTCCTGAGAGGAATGAGACAAGCACACCCCTCTTACTCGCACAAGCTCTTTACCATCTCGAACACTTCATCCGCATTCATCGAATCCGAATCAATCACCACCGCGTCATCGGCAGCACGCAGAGGGGCGACATCACGCGTCGAATCGATGCGGTCGCGCTCGATGACCTTGGCAAGGATATCGTCATAATCCGCCTCACCGCCGCGTGACTTGATCTCGTTGTAGCGTCGGCGGGCGCGTTCTTCGGCAGAAGCATCGAGATAGATCTTCAAATCGGCTTCAGGCAGAACGACCGTGCCGATGTCACGCCCGACCATGACCACTTTGCCGCGCTGACCGATGCGCCGCTGCTGCTGACTCATGGCAGCGCGCACACCACGATAAGCCGAGACGACCGAAACGTTGGCATCCACTTGCGGCTTTCGAATCTCCCAAGTCACATCCCGCCCTTCCACGATCACATCACAGACGCGGCCATCATCCACGGAGGCAGGCGAGACATCGATGCGAATCGTCTCCGCCAAACTTGTTACGGCTGTTTCCTGGCGCAAGTCCATGCCGCGCTGCAAAGCAACCCACGTGACAGCGCGGTACATCACGCCGGTATCGAAGAAAAGATAACCCAACGAATCAGCCAGCCGCCGCCCGAGCGTGGATTTGCCCGAAGCGGCGGGACCGTCAATGGCGATGATGGAAGGGAGCGGTTTAGTCATTATGATTCATTTACCAGAGATTCCATCTTTGTTCATCTTCGTTCATCCCCGGTTAGGGTTTCGTTGTTCCTTTGGCATCCAGGAAGAGATCATTGCGCACCCAGAAAATGATCGTCTGGCTGTTCTGCGGCATTTGATGATACGCCAGCCAGATCATCCAATCGGCCGGGGCAGCTTCGCCCCATAACGGGGTTTGACGCCAGACAAAGGACTCGCCGCGATAGCCCGCCGTTAATGGAAGGTTCTTTTGGTTGGGCGTGATGACAAACGGCGATGAGGTAGAGGCACCGATTGCGTTAACCGTCGAGACCTGATGACCGCGCAAAAGCCATTGGAGGGCGGGCGAATCGATGCCCACAATCGTGACCGGCTGGGCATTGATATTATCCTTACTCCAATCTGACAACTGATCCGCAACCTTCAAGAGCAAAGCAGCCTGCGCCGGAGTCTGGTCCGAAGTCCACAATTCCTGACCCAGTGCCACGCGCAAGTTCCCCGCACCGAGCATGGCGCCAAAGGAATAGATTCCCAGTGCGATGGCGAGTCCCCAAATTGCGCCGAAACGTGCGGCGCGTATGGACCAACCCATCGCCACGAGCAAAATGCAAATCACCAGCAGGACCAGTGAACCGAACAACAACCAAATCCGCTCGACGGCTTGTTGGGAAGGAAAGGGCAAGGTGGCGATGAACAGGAATTGCAGCCACACAAAGAAAAGAATGAGCGCGGTCAGGGCAGCCACACCGATCACCTGCCGCCGCTCGTCCGGGAAGATATTGACGGCACGCATCAGTTCGAGGGAAGCCAGCACCCACAACGGAATCAGCGCCCAAACCAAATCGCTCACTTGATGAGCCGGATAGAACAATGCCAACAATAAAGCCACTACCAGCCAGATGCTCAAGCGCATCACGCGCGGACTGTTCTGCAGCCAGCCGCGCACGATGGCAATGACTCCCAAGATCAGCGCCAAGGGTTCGTAGGCAAACAATGAGAACACCATCAGCCCGGCAGATGTTCCCGATGGATGAACCCAACCGCTGAAATATTCCGGCAGCGATGAAAGCCAGGCGCTCAGCCCGTTCGGGGACAGGAAGAAGAGCGTACCGACAACAAGAATAGTTCCGATTCCAAACCTCAACGCGGACAGCCATTCGCCGCGTGGGGGGCCGGGAGCGGACTCTGTTTTCTGGCGGCCTTCCATCGCCTGCCAAATGGCCCACGCGATCCCGAGACCCAGCAAACCTTCCCACAGCGAGGAGCCTGAAAGCAAAGCCAGCCCGGCAAAGATGCCTGCCAAACGAGATTGCTTCCTTTGCCAAAAGCCCCAGGCGAATAAAACGAATATCACTGCCAGGATGGGACTCCCGGCCTGTCGTGATAGCGCAACCAAGCCCGGATCAAAGGCGAGGAAGAAGGCGAGGATCAAACTCGGGCGGGGTTTGAGCCGTTCACGGAAGAGGAAAGGAACGAAGACGATGAGTGATCCCGCAATGGCCGGGACAAAACGCGCCAGAAAATCCGTCCCGCCACCGTACAGGAAGAAGACGATACTGGTCAACAGAACATAAGCGGGGTTTGAGCCGAGCGCGGGATGTGCGCCTTGCACAACGCCAAGCGCCTGCAACGCCCAGCGGGCCTCGGCATCGGTTAAAGTCCACGCGCCGAGGCGGGTCAGGCGAACAGCCAACGCTAAAAGAAAGGCAATGGAATAAAGAGCGGTTTGATATCGGAATGGTTTCATGGTTTACACGAGGTCATTGCGATGAAATGGGCTGGTTTCGATACGGCCGAGAAATACTCTCGACCTACTCAACCAGTGAGCACCAGCGCTCGCAATGACAGCTATTTTACTTGACTTCATAGATTACCACACCGCCCGCCTGAAAAGCCTGCGTGAGGTGGATGTGGAATTTTTCTTCCTGCACGGGATAGGTGGAACGTTCAAGAGCACCGATGTAAATATAGCGAATATTATATTGATTGATGATGGCCTGCGCCACCGACCAACTAGGCGTGGTATACAACGTTTTGATGTCATCCTGACGCGTGACGAACTGGGCGCCGGTGCGACCCCACTGCGACTCGTGATCGGGCCAGTTGAGCACCGTGGGCAGGCCGGTATATTCGGAGATGCGGCCATAGCTGGTGTAGCCTCCGCCGACCGCTTCCGCAACTACGCCATACGGCGCGGACTTAAGCCACTGGATCGCGGCGGCTTCATCAGGCGCGCTGCTTTCGATGCGCGCAAAGTCATCGAGCGTCCAGCCGAGGGACGGATTGAAGTTATTGGTTTTATTGAACACAGCCAGCACGGGATATGTCAGCGACATAAACAACAGAAGAACGAGGCCGATGCGGAAGACCCAATCCCAGACGCGGCGCAAGTTCCGAAGCAGGATCACGGTACTGAAAGCGGCTGCGAGACTCCACAACAGCCATGCCTGATAATAGAACTTGAAAATCGTGTTCATGCGCGTGCCGAACTGATCATGCAGATAAACGAATTCGGGAGCGATGACGAGAATGGCAGCAAGGGCTATCAAGAGAAAGACAAAGGTGGAGGATGGATTATGGGTAATGGAAGATGGATCATGGTTGGTGGTTAATGGTTGACGGTTGGTGGTTGGTGATTGGTGATTGGTAATTGGTGGTTCGTGATTCGTGATGAGGAACGCCAGCGCAGGGGTGAGAAGCACAAGCAGAGTCAATAATCCGCCAATATATGATAGACGGCGCAACGTGGCCTCCCCGAATAAAGCGCCAATGCTCGCCACGCCCTGCGATTGGAGATATTGTTCAGCCGTCACAGGATCGATGAATTTAACGCCCAAACTCAGCAGCCACGAGAAGCCCCACAGCAAAAGGACAAAGCCCGCCGACAACAGCAATGCCAGTTTCCAACGAGCCGAGCGCTTTTCACCGAAGGCGGCGTAAACGAGATAAGCAATCAACGGAATGAAAAACGGAGCGAACATCACCCATAGTTGTGCACCGCGCGTCGGGTTGATGATGTTCGGCAGGATGCCGCTGGCTTGCGAAGAAAAACCAAAATAGAACGGCAGATACAAAACAATTGCGGACAGTCCGAGCGGGAGGCCAAGCACAAAGACATCTTCGAGCCGCGACCACGTCCAACCTTCTTCACGGACGCGGAAGAGAACATAGGCAAAGACAATCAGCGCCGCGCCGATCAGGATGTCCCAAGTGTTGAGGAAGGCAAGTCCGCCCAAGGTCAAGGCGGCGAACAGAAAACCGGTCTTGCTGATATCCAAACGGTAACCCAAAAGGTCGATATCGCCGCGCCAACCGCCGAGGAAGAGATTCAGCGCGATCGCGACCGCCAACAGGTTGAATGGAATCGCCAGCACATGCGGATGCAGGTCACCGAGCAAGAAAGAGAAGAATGGAAATTCATCAATGGGCGATACGCCCATATATTTGCCCAGCAAATCGTAATCGGCAATGACGCGTGAAGCACGCCACCACCACCAGAAACGACTCGGAATCCAGGTCAGAGGCTGGGACGGCGCCTGATTAAGTTCCTGAATTCCAAGCCATGTCCAAAAATTGGAGGTAGAGTTGGCAGGCCAAAAGATGCCGCGGCTGTGCAAGACTTCCAGAAAGCCTTCGAGATTGCTGGCCACAAGCAGAAACAGCGGAGCAAAAAAGGAATAACCAATGTTTGCGATTCGATTTACAACCTGATATTTCTTATCCAGCGCTGAAAGAAGATTATAGAGAATTCCATACGAACCAATCGCAGCCAGCGCAAAGATGAGCGAGGTCATCAGGTTGTGTGCAATGCTGCCGATGAGTCCCGTAAGCTTGGCCAGCATGGCGGTCATCACATAGCCGAAGTAATAATAGGAAATGGCGTAACCGGAAAGCCATGAGTCGTGCGGAGGAAAGGTCGGGGAACGCAGGATGGCGTTGATGAACATCAACTCCATCGGACGTTCGGTGCCGTCCAGTTCGGGATTACCGGCGCGCAAAAAGGCGAGAAAGGCAAAAGCGATCAGGAATAAAACTTCAACGCTGAGGACGAGCCGGATGTTGGAACGAAGCCAGTTTCCTATTTCCTGCTTGCGATTGACGAAGGCCCAGGCGCTCAAACTAATCAAGATGAGGAGCGCGAATAAAATTCCGCCGACCGTGTTTTGCGTCAACCCAAGCGAAGTGAAAATCCAGAAGATATAACTCCAGATCAACAGTCCCGCGACACGCGAGAGACTATAGCCGCGATCCCCCAAGGCGGGGAAAAGGAAATACACCAGCGGAAACGTCAATCCGCCCAGGAGCGTAATGATGAGGTACCACGAAAGAAATGCAAGAATGGAACTCACGTCAATTCCTTGACCATACGATGATAACCGCCTTCGATCTCAGCCAGCCTGCCTTTGAATTCTCCGCTATAGACGATCTTATAATCAAAGCGTCGATATAAGCGGATGGCGTTCTCGTTGTGACGGTTCACGATCAACGAGCATTTTTTCAATCCGAGTTCGCGGGCCTGTTCTTCGGCAAAGGTCAAAAGCTGCGCACCATTGCCGCGCCGTTGAAAATCGGGATGGACGCCGATATTACTGATGTAGTACTCGTCGCGTTCCGCTTCACGGACGGCTGTCATCGGCACCATCCGCTGCGTCAAACGTGTCATGGCCGCCAGTCCCAGAATGGACAACAAATTCATCCCAGTGGCAAGATCGAGGGCGGACAACTGCGAACCCGCAAAGGAAATCAACAAACCGGCCAATTCACCATTAACTTCGAGGACAAAGCCATGCTGATAACTCAAGCGTCCAGAATCTCGCATAAACAGCGCGCCAAAAATTTGTTCGGGCGTCATCCTGGATTTGTCATCAACAAACAAATCCGCGGTCCCGCCCATGGTGAGGCGGATGAGGAACGCGGTTTTCTCGGAATCATCGGGTCGCGCCGGACGAGTTGAAATCATATGTTGACCTGACTTCGGGATAAAACGGTTATCGTCCTGAGCGGAGTGCAACGAAGTCGAGGGATGGGTTTGAGACCAAAGTCTACGCTCCGACTGCGGCCTTCCCCTTCGGCTTCGCTCAGGGTCAGACCTCCGCTCAGCGCGATAAGTTGGACGAGTCTGATTCCCAAAGGTGCGATGTATTCTCTGCGTAGACGCGCGAGACGAATCGAAATCATAATAGAGAAGAAAAAACAAATCTTCCATTGGATGCCAGTTCAAGGTCAAGGACTCGGACGATGGCATCCAGGTTGATCGGTCCATAAATATGCGGGAACAGTTCAACGGCAGAAACCCCAGACGGAGGCGCGCCGTCGAAAGGCGGTTCCCACTTCACGTTGGAGGTCAGACGCGCCGAATCGATGGCCAGCAGAATCAAGCCCGTCTGGCCTTTGTAAAATTTCTCCGCGACCGGCAAAACCTGATCACGCGTCGAACAATGAATGAAGCCTTGGCTTGCCAAACTCGGCGCGGTATATCGACCGGCCTTCTGTGCGGCATCCCAAGCCTCGCGAGTGGTAATGTGATAAATCCTGTCGTTCATGGATTGACCTGATAGATCACGGTATTGCCGTCACGATAAACCGAATGCCAAAGCGTGCCGTTTTGCTGTTCGAACTTCTCGAGGCCGGGTCCGTTATATTCGGCGCGTTCCAACTGCCCGACGATAATATATTTGACATTGTATTTCTTCAGGAACGCCGACGCGGATTGCACATCGGTTGTGGTGTAGAAGGCGTCCACCTCGTTGATCCGATTGTCAACAAGCTGGGGCTGGAGCGTGCGCTGCTGACGTTCGTGCCAACTCCATCCGACCACGCCGGGCAATCCGGTATAGATCGTGAAGCGTGTGCACCAATGATATTCCGTGCAATTGGCTTCGACGATGACTGGCGAACCCTGCACGTTATCCTGCATCCAGCGGATGGCCTTGTAATCCTGAATCAAATACATCGTTGCGTTGAAGTCGGCATATTGTGCGTACTTCATATACGTGATGCTGTCGAGCGTGAGCGGAACAACTGGAGCCATGCGGTCAGCGATCTTCGCAGATGTGCCGGTCAACGTGAAAGAAAACGCGCCCATCAACAACAACGACAAGCCGACCTGGAAGAAGTTGCGCCAGCCGGGCCTCCACTGGGAAATCTCCTGCATGATCCAAACAAAGGCCGCGCCGGAGGAGACCGCCAGCAGCAGCCAGGCTTGCAGATAGAACTTGAAGATGGTGTTCATGCGGCCAATATCGCCGTGCACCGCCACCAACTCGACCATGATTGTGATTACCAAAGCTGTGCCGACCCAGAACAGGACAATGCGTTTCACATCCGACTGGCCGGGACGCAGGATCAAGATACCGGCCCACATGGCCAACGGCAGCGCCACCCAGCCAATCTCCACCTGACGATAAGCCAGATAAAGTAGAGCCAGCAGGAAGATGACAATGTCCGCTTCGATCAGGATTTGATAACGGCGCAATTTATTCAACGAAGAAACCGGCGTGGATGCCATCCACTGGCGCGTCTCCCACGCCAGCCATACCGCGACGAGGAACAGGAATACGCCCCAATGTGTGAAATACGACCAGATCGGCGTGTGCGAGGCTGTCCACGGATCGACCCAACTGTATCCCTGACTATAGGCGGCGCGATACGGCTCATACAGTCCATATGAAAGCAGGATCAATAAGACCCAGGCGTCTGCAATCAACACCAGCTTCTTGACCGCATTTGGGAACTCAACCGGCCAATGCATATTGACCACATCGGCATAATTCCAAATGGCATACGCGAGCGCGGCCAGTGCAATTGGAAGATACGTATAAATGTCGGATAGGTTGGTCGGGTACAGCGCGCCGATGGCAATCCCGCCGATCAGAAAACCCAAGGCGGCCGCAAATCGATTCTTCCAGCGGGCATGCGCCAAAACAACGGACAAGGCCCACGCCACCACGAACAACGCAATCGGCATGACCATCATGTGCGCGTGAAGGTCGCTGTAGAGGAATGTAAAGAACGGGAATTCCGTGATCTCATTGCCGGGGCCGGGCGGGATGACGCGGCTCGGATTCCAATACCAATCGCCGATTCCATAAGGAAGCGGATGACCCATCAGCGCCTGAACCAATCCTTGAGCAGCCCAAATCATGCGCTGAAAGATGCTCGTCGTAATGTTGATATTTCCGCCGGGCGCGGCCAACATCTCGAGTCCCTGATAGACCATGCGCACCGTGCCAAGGTTGCCGAGCACCACCATCAATAATGCAGCAAACAGCCCGGCAATGAAACGATAATCGAAATTCGATGCCCGATATTCGTTGTTCGATGCCCGACTATCGACTATCGAATATCGTGTTCCGTTCACCAGATTCCACGCCACACAGAACGCGCCCATTGCCACCATCGAGAACAAGGTCGGCAAGATAAAGTTGTAGGCAATCGTCGGCACGATACCCAGCAATTTCACCGGCATCCCAACCAGCACAAAACCGTAATAATAGTAATTGATGTAACCGCCCGCGTACCACGGGTCATATGGCGGGAAGGTGGTGCTCTTGATGACCGCATTGAGGAACGAGAAATCCATCGGGCGCTCGCCGCCTTTGGCGGGATGCCACAAATCCGGGTTGCCGATGCGGATGAGCAAATCGAAGAGGAAGAAGGCGATGAACAGTCCTTCGATCATCAGGAAATACTTCCGCTTCGATTTCCATTCGTCAGCCAGTTCGCTTCTTTGCATCCATCCGAGACTGAGTCCGGTCACCGCTAAAATGGCAAACATCACGCCCAGGGTTCCTCGCGTTACCGGCACGCCGAGCGAGCCGCTGATCCAACACATAAATCCGAACAAAATCAATCCCAGGGCGCGCGCAAGCGGATATCCCTTATCGCCCAATCCCGGCAGCGCCAATCGAACGATGGGATATGTCAATAGTCCAAGAACCAGGATAAACAGATACCAAATGATCAGGCCGACAGCCGGATATCGATTCTGAATCCAATTGTAATTAAACAGCTGCGACCATGTTCCACCCGCCTGCTGCTGCGCCCAAGCCATCGGCGAAAGCATCAGACTCTTATAACTGCCAGCCTCTTTCGGCGTGAGATGAACGACATTCGTCAAATCCACGGTGCCCAGCAGCGCCCGAACTTTATCAGAACTGAAATCCGGTTCTTTCTGGAAGATCAACACCTTCGGATGATCGTAAACGGTGAAGGCCTCTTCCGCGAACTGGTCATTGGCCTGCCAATTGATCACGCCGGGAATATCGAGCGTTGGGAATGACTCGAAGACCTTGACCAGTTTGTAACCAAGTTTTCCCTGGAACATGCCGGGCGTGGCAACGTTGTAGCACCAGATCACATCCTTATCGGGAGGACAGCCGATGAGATCGCGGTAATAGGCGGTGGTCAGCGGATAACGCTCGGGGACGCGCGTGGTGGTCGCCCATTGTCGATTGGACGATATGAAAATGTAATCGCCCTGCGTCAACGTATTTACGAAGCGGTTGAGTTTATCGGCATTATCATCCCAATAGAGTTGCAGGTTGAGTCCGCCCTGATAGAGTCCGCCAAAGCCGTCATAATTGTTCCACCGAAGAGGCAGACCATCATCCCAGTCGGATTCGTTGATGGGCGCCGCGCCGACCAGCGTGATGGTGCCGGTCGTGTTAAAACTGATGAAATACTGCTGGCCGTCGACCACCGAAACCGGACGGCTTAGTTTTAACGTATATCCCGAGCCGCGCGGATTGCTGGGCGGAGCCGCGAAATTGGCGGTCAACGACGACGAGGCAAGAACCTGATCGGGCGCGGCATTCGGCGAGAGTGCGACACTTACACTGAAGGCTTGCATCGAGGCAGGATTCGCGTCGGGCGCCCAACCTGCAATCACCGGATTCGAAGTAATCGTCTGCGTTGAGTTTGAATTCGCGGCGGGCAGCGCGGCGGTAGAGGGTTTCAAGGCTTCGATATGTGGGAAGTAAACTTCGCTCAACGTGCCGGTGGCATTCGCCGTAAACGGAAAGATGGAAGGTATTCTTGGCCCGATCAAACTACCGGATGTAAAAGGCAGGGGCTGTTGATAGACCGTGCCATCCGCTTCCTGGATGCGCAGGTTGATCGGCCCTGGGACATTTTGATAGATCCAGGCCGTGGCCGCGACGCGCGTCACGGGCCGGGTGTAGATGCGTGTAAAGGCGTATGCCCAGGCCAACGTCAGGACGAGAACCGTAGCACCAATGACGATGGACGCTAGACGATAAACAACGGTCCACGATCTGCGGTCAACGGTCTTTGCCTTGTCCCATAAATAAATAACGAACCACGCTGCCATCATGCACAACAACGGATAGATCGGCAGTTGATAACGCATGGTCGGATTGAATGCCGTCGATTGCCAGGTAAAGAAGACCGCCGTCCAGCCCCACAGCAGCAGATGGACGAATTCGCCTTTGATAATTCGCCAGAGCATGACGGCGAAACCGATCCACGCCAGAATTCCAAGCGGCAGGCCGAGACCCCAGGTGGTCAAATTATCGAACGAGAACAGATGCGAACGTCGCGCCCACTGCAGCGCAAACGGAACATCCACATCGCCGCTGGATTGGCCGATCAACGATTTGATGTTGTCGATCCAGGCGGGATTCAGCCCAAGTCCATGGAAGGCATAAGGCATGAAGACGCGGAAGGAAATGATCGAGGCCGCGCCGCCTGCCACCAGATAGAACAGGATGGTCAACCAATAATTGGGATTATCTTTCGAATCCCTTTTCCGAAGATAACGCACAAGGAAGGCGCCCGGCAGCACAATCGCCAGCGGGGCCGCATCCAGTTTGGATGCAGTAGCCAAGCCAAATACAACACCAAAGCCCAAGCTAAGCAGAAAGAGCGGGTCTTTGACAAAACGCAAAACAGAAAAAGCAAATCGAGATTCGGAATTGGGGGCTGATGTCCAATTTCCAATGTCCGATTCGCTGAGGACAATCTCCACCGCCAGATAAAGCGCCAGAAACATGAACATGATGCCGAATGTATCCACGGTGAAGAAATGCGATTCTTGAATCTGCAGAACCGCCAACGCGGAGAATGCCGCACTCAATAATGCAGTCCGGCGATTATAGAGACGCGCGACAATGAGATAAAGCAGCAGGATCGTCAGCAAATCCGCCGCGGCGGAAACCTGCCGTCCGACCAGATTCACCTGGTCGTAACCGGTCTGCCCAAGCCAGCCTGCAATATAACGGATAACGATCACTGGGAAGTCGCCATATACAAAGAAACTATAACCACGGTTCTGCGGATTCAATGGCGAGCAATATGTGTCGAAGTAACCGCCCCATTGCGTACAATCCGGCATCACATTGGCGTAAGCCTGACGCCATTGCTGATTCGCCGTTGTAGGAGGCGGCCCCAGATCGCCCTGCGATTGGCCGATCGGCGCAAGCGAGCTTTCCACCATGGTCAGGAAGCGTTCATCGGGATGAAGGTGTTCGTTCTGATCCCAGTTCAAACCGATCACACGAAAATAAGCCCCCACTCCCAATATGAGGATCAGAAGAATGTCATAAATCCAGGTGCGCTTTTCTTTGGACATCATAGGTTGTAATTTATCATTGAAAACTTAATGAGTAGTGAGAGTCTGCTTTGGCGGCACAAAGAAAATCCAGAAATCATGGCCGGGCACGGGCGAATGATGCAGACTCAACACGCCTTGAGGGTACAGCTTTTCCAGAGTATCCACCGAACTTTGGTCGTTGCCGATCGGGTTCTGCAAGTCTGCCTTGAGGATGAACAACTTCGGTCCGGTAACGGATAATGAGTCGGACAAATGATCGGGGAACAAGGCGAAGTCGCGGTTGGGGATTCCGATAAACGTTCCCGGCAGGCGCGTATCCACCCAATATGGGAAAGGCACGATCCACACTGTGTTCGTTTCGCCATACATCGATTCAAAGCCTCCGATTACCGCACCAATCTCAGACGTGTTCCACGAGTTTTGGCGGAACTGCTGGTCGAACTGATTGAAGGCGAGGTCGAAATTTTGTGAAGCGGATCCGAATAAAATAACGGCTACCAGAATCCAAG
>JBJKOR010000054.1:0-2003 GCA_046707185.1 Anaerolineales bacterium
AGATACGCCACCTGATAAGCATTCTCCTGCCCGTTTTGGCGGACGGGCGAAGCGACCGGTGTGGCGAACATGCCCGCTCCTTCGGTGAAATCTGCCGTGACGTTGTTGATCAGAGAGATTCCCTCCAGATCGAAGTTGGGCGACTCTTCATCCGTGATTGGCGCCGGAGCCGGCGCGTGATTCACAAAGTAAAGCGTTTTGCCATCGCCGCCGAAACTGATGCCGGGAACCCAGGCCCAATCGCTGTGAGTTTGAAGCGGCGTAATGGTGACGAGCGGAGAGGCCAGGTAGCCGCCTCCAGTGTTCACCATTCCAATGCTATCCGGACGTGCATACGCGATGCTTCCATCCGGCGAAATGGCGAACGAGGTTCCCCACCAGCCATATACACCGCCGCTGTTTGCATCCAAAATCTTTCGGGGCGAGCCATTGACGTTGACTTCGTACAGATCGTTGTTTGCCTGCCAGCCCGGTGCGGTGGTGCGCGGTTCGACCGTCGAGTAAGCGACCGTAGTGTTGCTATTCGGAAGCCAAGCCGCGAAATGGACAATGTTTTGTGCGTTCATATAAATCAACTTGGGTGTAGTCGACTTGGTGCTGACGGCCCACAAGGTGTTGATCTGCTGGTCAGCAGGTTTCTTCGACTTGCGTGTGAAAAGTAAATAATCTCCATTCCTTGACAGTGTGAAGATGCGTCCATCGAGATCGCCGGTGTTGACCAGCAACTGGCGGTTGGCCGTGGACGTGCTCATGATCCAGGCGTTGCCGCCCGCGAGGTATGCAATTTTACCGGGAATGGACAATGGCGTAAATGAGGCTTGAGCGCCGACCATCATGATCTCCGGCACGGCGTTTTTCAGGATGACGGTTTTGACGATAGTCTTACTGGTTTCGACACCATCTTCGAGCAGGCTGCGATACGTGATCTCCTGTTCGCCGTTGACTCCAGCCTGCACTTCGCGCGTTTGTCCCTCAGGCAGCGACTCATTGCGGATGACTTGCTGTTCAAACGGAATGGTTTGATCTTCGGTTGAGAATACCTCCTTCACGCGTGTTAACTTGATGTTATCGCCGTTATTGAGTATTGCATAAAACGGCGGAGTGGATTTATCGAGATTGCCCGGCGTGATGCCGCTTTGCTGCAAAGCCTGCAAAACGGTATTGCCCGCCGGTACGCTGACTTGTTGAGTCTTTCCATCGGCGGTGATGGTTACGTTGATTTGTGCGTGTCCGGCTTGGGCGAGTTGGCAGCCTGAAATCACCAATGACAAAAAAACTGTTAGAAGAAATAAAAAATTTAGATGTCGTTGCGAGGAGCAAAGCGACGAAGCAATCTCCTCGTTCTTGCGGAGATTGCTTCGGGGAGAACGCCCTCGCAATGACATAATAGCCACTGGTATAATCCATCCTACTTGGTGCGTCCCGTGACGGTCATCACGCCGTCAGCGATGGAGATGCTTTCCAAACGGAAGCCGGTCGCGGCGGGTCCGAGCGAGCCGGTCAACGTCTGGGTCACAAAAGCGGTGATGGCATCGTTCAATCCTTGCGGGGCGGGAAACGGGCCAAAGTCTTCCTGGGTGATGGTGATCTGGGGCTGGCCGTTTTGATCGACGCTGACCTTCAAGGTCAGGCTGACGTTGGCTGTGAACATGCCCTGTTGAACTTTTCCGAGCAATTTCATTTGCCCGTTTTGCAGTTGCACTTGTGGGTCGCTGATTGGTGAATTGGATTGTGACTGCAGATATTGGGCCAGATAAGATGTAAGCTGCTCCTGCGTGATGGTGAGCGTCATCGTTCCAGATACGGCGGCGGTGGCAGCAGCTTGTGTGGCCTGCGTGTTTAAACTTTGTGCAGCCGTGTTCGAGACGGGAACGGTCGTGGCGGGATACTTGGGCCCGCCGACGAAGATCGAGCAGGCGAGCGCAGCAAGTGCAAGCGCTAGAAAAGCAAGGGATAGTTTTTTCATTGTTTATCTCATCCAGTGTCATTGTCTTCGGGATTCG
>JBJKOR010000055.1:0-3621 GCA_046707185.1 Anaerolineales bacterium
CACTGGCGTTGGTGGCTTATTTTCAAGGGCCAGGCCCGTTTGGGCTTCCGCCGCTGACGCACGCGATCGTTGCGGTGATATTGGCAGTTCTGATCGATCAAACCTTCGATAACCTGGTCACGCCGCGCATTCTGGCGCGGGCCTTGCATGTTCATCCTGCCGGAGTTTTGATCGCGGCCCTGATTGGCGCATCCTTTCTCGGACTATTGGGTGTTATCATCGCCGCGCCGATGCTTGCTACTGTAACTCTGCTTTGGCGGTACACGATGCGGAAAATGCTCGACATCGATCCGTGGCCGGAGGGCGAGGGGACTTATCCGCCGCCGTTTTCGATATCTCCCCTGCTTGTTTCTGCGCGCGACTTTCTAAAGACATTGCGCGGCCGCTTTATTAAAGCAAATAAATGAGTTTGTCATCCTTCTAAAACGATCAAAGGAGCATGTCATGTCTAATAACAATCACGAACCTACGACTCAAACGCTGGCTGAGACCGAAAATTATCTGGTCTGGAAAGCCGATGAACCGGACGATGAAACGACATATCATATCGAACTCAATAACGTGACGCTTCATTTCTTTCAAGAGGAGTGGGATGAGTTCCTCGAGCTGGCGCGCATCCTGAACAAATGAAAGCTAGGAATTCGATCACGGATGTGTCCGGCATCGAAGTTGGACACGCGCAGAACGATGAAGCCCTAACCGGCTGCACCGTGATCCTGTGCCGCAAGGGCGCGGTCGCAGGGGTGGATGTGCGCGGGTCGGCGCCCGGCACGCGCGAGACAGATTTGCTCGATCCGGTCAATCTTGTCCAGAAGGTTCATGCCGTCGTATTGGCGGGCGGCTCGGCCTTTGGACTCGACGCGGCCAGCGGCGTGATGCGTTATCTCAAGGAACACAAGATCGGACTCGATACCGGCGTTGCCAAAGTCCCGATTGTCCCCGCCGCGATTCTTTTCGATTTGGTCCTTGGAAATAAGAATATTTACCCGGATGCGGAGATGGGATATCAAGCATGTCTCGATGCGTCGACAAATCGGGTTGCAGAAGGCAATGTCGGCGCGGGGACGGGCGCGAGTGTGGGAAAATTCTTTGGCAGCGCGCTCGCTATGAAGTCCGGGTTGGGAAGCGCCAGCATGGATATTGGAAACGGAATCGTTGTCGGCGCAATCGTGGCGGTCAACGCCTTTGGTGACGTGATCGAAGATGGAAAAATTGTCGCGGGTTTACGTTCAGGAAAAGTCGGGCCGATTCGAGTCGGCGGCAAGGATTATTTCGCGGATACGTTGAAGATGATGGACACATTTGCGGGTCGTAATGTGCTGCGGCTTGCCACCAAAGCGAATACTGTGATCGGCGTGGTGGCAACGAATGCCAGGTTGACGAAAGTCGAGGCGACGAAGGTCGCACAGATGGCGCATGATGGCTTGGCGCGCACGATCCGACCTGCGCACACGATGCTCGATGGCGATACGATCTTTGCGCTATCGACCGGCAATAAAAAATCGGATGTGACGACGATTGGAACATTCGCGGCGGAAGCGATGGCACAGGCCATTCTGCGCGCGGCGAAGATGGCTGCACCAGCGGGCGGCTTGCCGGGATTAAACGCATAGGGACACGATGTATCGTGTCCCTACTAATTTCAATGATGTCATTGCGTGGCAATCCCGCAAGGGGATGATATCTCAACTAACTGTCAAACATAAAATTGCCATGTCGCTCCTCCAATGACAATTTGCTGGCTATCTGCTTTTCAACTCATCCTTCAAAATCAAACTCAACACGATGCTCACAATGGTGATTACCAACGCGCCGAGGAAGATCGGCCAGAAGCCATCGAAGGTGAGCATAATCCCAAAGACCTGACCAATTTGTCCCGTCAGCCAAAATAGAAATGCGTTGATGAGCAGCGTGAACAAGCCGAGCGTCAACACGATCAAAGGGCAGGTCAACAACTTGAGAAGCGGGCGCAGAAAAGCATTCACCAATCCGAAGATCAGCGCTAACCAAATAATCGAAAGCAAGCTGCTTAAATGAATACCCGGCACAAATTTGATGGCGAGGAATATGGCGATGGCGTTGATGACCCAACGCAATAAGAAACGGCTCATTATCTTTTTCCTTTCTTTGATTCAATACGCAAGCTGTCTTACGGAGTCGCGCACATCCAGATCAAAGTTCGCTGGGGATTGAAGCCTGCGGATTGGAAGGCTTCGACCATTTCCCCGGCTGGATATTCGATCATCAATCGGCGTTGATTAACTAACTCACGGCAAGCTGCTTCCAACACGGACTTTAGGGCGGACGCGTCACCATCGCTCGGCGCCGCGACCCAAAGCAGTTCCGTTGGTCGAGTAGCTCCCATCCAACTGACGGCTGCCAGCAGTTTTCCATTTTTCACGGCCGCCCATTGGCGCGTGTCGAATTCGATAAAGAAGCGATACAACCACATCTGCAAGCTGGAACTTAAACGATCCCAATCCCAGTGCCAGTACCAACTCAACTCATCGGGATGCGCCCGATATAGCCACTGGCGTTGAAGCGGCCAAAAGTGCGGCTTCATGTCGGTGATGTTGATTCCGTCTTCGGTCGGCGCGTGAAACGAATTGGGGTTGGCTTGATAAGTGGTGCGAATGGCCCGTTCGACGAATCCCAGCTTCTTGTAAATATTTATGGCTGTGGGGTTATCGTCCCGCACTTGAAGCCATAGTTCCCTGGCGCCTTTCTTGCGCGCCTGTGTCATGACAGCCTCGGTCAGTATTCGAGCGATCCCTCGCTGGCGATACGCGGGATGCGTGGCTACGTTGGCGATCAACGAGATCTTCCTGCCCTTATAATTGTGGGCTACGTGGCTGGCGTTGCCCACAATTTTGCCGTTTTCCTCCCAAACCATGCCGGAGAGCGGCACGCTTGCGCTTTCGATGGTCGAGCTGGCCCATTTCAGGAAACCACTGTCGCGGCTGGCGCGGCGCATTTGCTGGAGATAGGATTGACCGTCCTCATCCCAGGTGGATGTGAAGCAAAGCTCGATCAAATCCGCCACTTGGGGCAAATCCCGGAAAATGTTCAGCGGACGCAGAGAATTGGCTTCGTTCGTGTGAATTTGGACAGTTGTTGTGGTCACTGCGTGTATTATAGCTCTGACTCGGGAAAATTTAACAGAATTCTAATGCGATGCGAACAATTTGCCGACACCCGTTTTGTTATAATGCCGTTGTCAGGTTCGAAAGGTCTCGAAACCTTTTGGGTCTGGTGTTGGGAAAGGATTTATCCTATGATGCGATTTGATCGATTTACAGAACGTGCCCAGGAGGCCGCCCAGCGCGCTGCGGAGATTATTCAGCGCTACGGCCATAACCAAATTGATACCGAACACATTCTGCTGGCGTTGATTGAACAGCCCGGCGGTGTGATTCCCCAAATTCTCGAAAAGATGAATGTCAGCCCCGACGCCTTGGTCGAGCGGCTCGATGCCACCCTGCGTTCCAGCCCGAAGGCCAACATTTTCGGCGGGGGCGCTGGGCAGATCTTCATCACGCCGCGCGTCAAGCGGATTATCGACCTTGCCAACGAAGAAGCCAATCGGTTGAAGGACGAATACATTTCCACCGAACATATCTT
>JBJKOR010000056.1:0-1564 GCA_046707185.1 Anaerolineales bacterium
CGCCTGCGTTGGCCGGAGGAACGGAAAGTGTGTTTCACCAGCGATGGCGCGGCAAAGAGCCAGCCAACCAGGATGCCGATGGCCAGCGTCGCCAGCAGCACCAGCGAGAGCGGAACATCTTTTATGCTCCACGATAAGAAAGCCACAGTGATGGTAGCCGGGTTGTACCAGGCAAAGACCACCGCGATGATGGCAATGACCAATGCAAGAATCAAATATAGGATAGCCATTTATCCTCCAGGAAGTTCGAATGGTTTCTGGAATTTTACACCGTCTGCGCTTCGGATGGGATCGGCAGCGGGATCACAAACCCTTTGGTACGGAATTTCTCGACGTAATCGCGCACCATCCAATAGTCGAGTCCGACCTGCTCGGCAATATCGAAAACCGAATGCTGACCTTCGAAGCGCATCATGATCTTTTCGATGGCGCGGTTCAGTTCCCAATTATCGCGCCAATCCACCCACAGGCCATTGCCGCTCAGAAAAACGGGGCCGCGGAAGGTGCGCTTCGGGATGTAATTGCTGGCGTAAATGCGGATGATTTTTTCGGCAACCTCCGCCGCGCCGACTAGCATATCTTCGTGCATAATGTCGAGGTTGTCATCGGTGGTGTGATATTCCTCGTAGGGCCAGCGGTTGAGCGAGATGCACGGCACATTGACTCCGGGTCCGTTGATGACGCGTTCATCGTTGGCTGGTGCGGCGGCGAAGTCGCGCTCATCGTGAGCGGCGTTGCGTAAAACGTAATGCGTAATGCGGTCAAGCAGGTGATGATGCTGGCGCGAATGATGCCACGCGATTTTATTTTGATTGCCGGTCATCTCAAGGAAGATCCCGCCACGCAGATTTGGGATGAGCGATTCGTTATGTGCGAGATAGGCAATCGTGCCAATCGTTTCGGGACCGAACAAGAAGCGGACGCTCATTGACCCGGCCGGCAGCGGCTTCTCGACGAGTCGGCGCGCCAACTCGATGGCGCTGACCACGCCCGCGCCGTCGTCGTTGGCTTGCATCGGATGACAGGTGTGCGCTTGGACGATGATTTCGCCCGCGTCCGGATTTGGTCCGCCTTGCGGGTGAACGACCGCGCTCGCGACTTTGAATCCTTGTTTGGGATCAGTGATGAATTCAGATTTTATAACCGCATGATATTTTTTGTCGCGCGGAAGTTTATCGAAAATATTTTTCGGTAAACAGAAGCCCCAATCGCGTTCGTAATATTTGAAAATCCACGGCACGGCATTCGGACGCTTCTCGTTGAAATACAAATGCGGCTGCAATTCTTCAAACGTTAGCGTTTTATCAATCGGCAAGGAATACGAAACGATGTGAAGTGGATTGTCTTGGAAATCTACGATGCGTGAAGCTGATGGTTGAGTAGGCGGCGGGGTCTCGATATAACCTTCGGTCACTTGACCACCGCCGCCGTATCGAAACCCAGCGTCATCAATAATTTCCAAATATGCTTCATGGAGGACATATCGTTCAGGAACTTTCCAAGTCGAGACTGGTTTGAGCGGCGCGTAGGTCTCAATAGTCTAATGACTCGAATCAGGCATATA
>JBJKOR010000057.1:0-1859 GCA_046707185.1 Anaerolineales bacterium
CGGAGGGCGGCATTGAGATCATTGTCAGTGATACCGGCGTGGGCGTGGATCCGAATTTCCGCGAACTGATCTTTACGAAGTTCTATCAAATGGGTGACCTGACCAAACATTCCACCAGCAAGAGCCGTTTCAAGGGAAGTGGTTCGGGCTTGGGCCTAGCGTTGTCGAAAGGCATCATCGAAGCGCATGGCGGACGCATTTGGGTGGAAAGCCCCGGCTACGATGAAGTTCATTTCCCGGGAAGTCAATTCCATGTTTTGATTCCGTTGACACTATCCACTATGTAAGTATTTGCCAGTGATGGTTCATCCTTTTTGTATGAAAGGTGGGGAAGAAGATCAAGGCTGGTATTCAGCGCATAGAATCCCGAAATATTCATTCACTTCATAGGAAAGCAATTTGCCTTGCATTGGATTTTCATTAAGCGCGCCTGCCAGAATTAAAGTCGGCCAGAGACTATCGGGCTTGGCGTTTTCGACGAGCATCGGGTCAATGGATAAAAGATGATCGAGTTGTCCATTGCGAATCAATTCTTGCATCAAGGCATCATATTTATCCGCGGCAGGATCGAATCCGTACGGTCCCTCGGCTTGATGCGCATGCGCTTGGTCCGCGCTGGCGATGATGGCGATTCGCTGCGATGACTGCTTGACGACTTGTCCAAGTGCGCGGCCAAAATCGTAATGCACTTGAAGCGGCAGAGTCCGCATGGGGCTGATGTGAACCAGTTTTGGTTTGGGGTCGAAGCGGTGACCCAGGAAATAAAGCGGGACGACCGCACCCCAATCCAAAGGAATGTAACAACCCTCGCCGCTGCTCGCACCGTAAATATATTTCACAATGGGTATGTTCATTTCTGTTGCTTTATCTGCAATCGCGTTGGCAAGGCTCGCATCCAAATCGAATTCGAGCTTTACATCCGGCGACCATTCGCCGATTGCTTTTTCCGCGACGCAAACGTTGATGGCGCTCTGCACGCGGAATCCATGTGGGTTGACCACGATCAGGATTTCAGGCGCAAACGCTTGCAAACGTTGACCCATTTCTTGAATGGTTTGACGCGTTAGCGCGATTTTATTTTTGTCTTCGAGGGCTTCTGGGATGAGATCGCCAGCATGAGGCACGATGCAAGCGTAGATCAATGGCATGTTGTTTTCCTTTTGTGCGGATGGGCAAGTATAGCATCGAAAAAGCCTGAATTCTGGATAAGCCATCCATCGCCCAGAGCGTAGCGTAGCGAAGTCGAAGGGTAAGTTTGGAACAAAAATTTGCGCTTCGACTGCGTCCTTTGCTTATGCTCAGTCCTCCGCTCAGCGCGATGATAATATTTCTTTTCCCGAATTGACTTTAAAAAGCCTCGAAGTTTCAAAACCTCGAGGCTTTCTACTTTACTGAAAACTGATTACCGACAACTGACTACTGATTCTCGTAATCTTCCGGCAGCCAGCAGCATAACACCAAATCCCGTGCGGCCTTGACTTCATCCATGCGCCCGAATTGCGTGGTGCTGGGCGCGTTGTGGAGAAGTTCCGGCTGCGTCTTCGCCTCGTCCGCGATCTTGATCAAGGCATCGGCAAAGGCATCAAGCGTGTTCTTGTTCTCGGTCTCGGTTGGCTCGATCATCAACGCTTCGTGAACAATCAGCGGGAAGTAATTCGTCGGCGGATGGAAGTTGTAATCCATCAGGCGTTTGGCAATGTCCAAAGCGCGCGCCTCCGAACCTTCGAAATGTCCTTCGGCGACAAACTCGTGCATGCAGATGCGGTCGAACGGAACACGATATGTGTCCCGTAAACGCGCCAGCAAATAGTTGGCGTTCAATACCGCATATTGCGAAACATCCTTTAGTCCATCTGCAC
>JBJKOR010000058.1:0-4583 GCA_046707185.1 Anaerolineales bacterium
GCTGGGCACTCTCGGCGCTGCCATCTTGATGAAGGGTACGCCGAAAAATAAACGCGTGCTGTTCGACATTGGTGTAGCGGGACCACTGGCCGGCATGATCGTCGCCATACCGGTTTTGTTCTATGGCCTTTCCATTTCCAAGCTGTCAGTCATCCGTCCGGTGCCGGGGTTGCTGTTGGAACAGGAAGGAAATTCGATCTTTTATTTATTCGCAAAATATTTGACCTTTGGAAAGTTATTGCCCGATCCTGCCAGCACACACGGACTTTCCTTCGGCATGTATTGGATTCGCTACTTCTTTACCGGACAGCCCTTCCCAATCGGTGCAACAGATGTGATGACCTCCGCGGTTGCGTTCGCGGGTTGGGTGGGACTTCTCGTGACCATGCTCAACCTGATCCCTGCCGGAACATTGGATGGCGGTCACGTGGTTTATTCACTCTTCGGTGAGAAAGCCGGAAAGTTCTTCCCGTTTATTTGGATCGCGTTGTTAGCCCTCGGCATCTTTTGGGAGGGCTGGTGGCTCTGGGCTTTGCTCCTGCTTTGGCTGGGACGCGTCCACGCCGAACCGCTCGACCAGATCACGCCGCTCGATGCGCCGCGGCGCTGGGTGGCGGTACTCGTGATCGTCATCTTCGTGCTGACTTTCAGCCCGGTACCGTTTGCCGTCTTCGGCGGGTTATGATCTCTCGCCGAGCCATCTCGATATTATTCCTATTCGCGCTCGCGGCCTGCCAGCCAGCGCCGACTCGTTTAACGGCAACGCCGTCAGTGCGGAAGACGGCCACGCCTCAGCCGAGCATCACGCCCACCGCGGCTGACCAGCTTGGGGTGGCGAATGAAGCGCAGCTCAAGGGTGTGACTGTTCAGGTTTGGAATCCGTGGTTCGGCGTCGAATCGAATCTATTTCAATCGCTGGTGGACAACTTCAATCAAACAAATCAATGGGGCATCAAGGTCCAGTCCACGAGTCAAACCGATTACAACGAATTATTTCAAAGCGTCAACGACTCCTTCTCGACAACGAATGGCCCGCAACTTGCGATTGGTTTGCCTGAGTACGAGTTGTTGTGGGGCGACAACGTCGTGGACTTGACAAATTATGTCAACGACCCAAAATACGGATTGAGTGCGAACGACATCAGCGATATACCATCCGTCTTTTGGGCGCAGGATGAAGTCAACGGCGAACGCTTGGGCATTCCGGCGGAACGTTCAGCCCGCTTCCTGCTCTACAACGAAAGCTGGGCACACGAACTTGGATTTATGTCCGCGCCCGTCAGCGCGGACGATTTTCGCCAGCAGGCCTGTGCAGCTCACGCTTCGATGCTGAAGGATACCAATCGCTCGAACGATGGCATGGGCGGATGGTTGGTGGATACGCAATCGATGACAGCGCTCTCTTGGCTGAAAGCTTTCGGCGGCGGCGTGCTCGATGGAAACAGCTATCGCTTTTTGGCACCGAACAACATCGCGGCTTTCACATTTGTGAAACAACTTTATGATGATGGTTGTGCGTGGATGATCACTGATTCATCCAGTACCTACGATGCGTTTGCAAATCGCAAGGCGCTGTTCTCGACAGCCAGTCTCGAAGAACTCGGCGCTCAAACCCGCGCATTTGGTTCGGCAAACAATTCCGATCAATGGACGGTATTGTCTTTTCCTGGTGACTCGCAAAGCGATTTGTATATCTATGGTTCGTCATATATCGTATTGAAGTCCACACCTGCGCAGCAATTGGCTTCCTGGCTTTTCGTGCGCTGGATGTTATCGCCGGAGAATCAAGCCAAGTGGGTCGAGGCCTTGGGATTGTTCCCGCTGCGAGCTTCGTCCATGGATATGCTCAAGGATTTCAGCACCAGCCATCCGCAATGGAACGCGGCGGTGGCTCTTCTACCGGAGGCGCAAATCCAGCCGCAGTTGGCTTCGTGGCGCGTTGTTCAAACCATGCTGGGTGACGGATTCTCTTATATGTTTCAATCTGGCATCGACAACCGACCGGCTGCCGCATCCAACCAACCCGCGGCGGTTCTCAGCCAAATGGATACGATCGCGCACGAACTATCAAAATGATATTGCATCATTGCGAGTGCATTCCCAATCTCCTAATTGAAAGAGGAGATTGCTCGCCAAAGGCGCGCTTCGCGGTCGTTGCTTCGCTCCTCGCAACGACATGATCTATTTGATCTTTCCCACCAAATCATTTGCCTTGAACAATCCCTGCTCCATCATCAAAGCACGCGCCGCATCCACCTTATTCCATACATTCCATAACAACACACCGTGCACGCGTCCGCCATCCAAATAATAAACTACGCCCTTCTGGAACGGTTCCTGCCAATCGGAAACAGTTTCAAGTTTACTGCTCAATTCTCCGACCGCTTCATATCCCAATTCGAACAGATCAGAATAGAACATCGGAACATGCGTGTAAGATTCGTTCGCACCTGCCATATTGCGGCCAGCCAGCTTGCCCATCCAGACCGCGTTATCTTCATGTTCCACCCGGATCATCTTTTCGAGCGCGGAATGATGGAACATGGCGACATCGCCTGCCGCGTAAATATCCAGCGCCGATGTTTCCAATTTGTCGTTCACCACGATTCCATTTTCGATTTTGAGTCCGGCCTCGCGCGCCAACTCGACGTTCGGACGGATTCCGAGTCCGCCGACAACGCCATCTACTTCGAAGGCGCGCCCGCTTTTGGTCGAGACGGTGAAGCGCTCGCCTTTCTTCTCTATATTCGCGACCGAATCAGCAGGGACAACCTCCACGCCTTTGCCGCGATAAAAGTCATTCAAAAAATTCGCCAAGTCTTTGGGATAAATATTCGCGCCGATAGCCTCTTCGAGAAACACCATCGTCACTTTTCTGCCGACCATCGTGAGCGCCGCGGCGATCTCCGAGCCGGTGAATCCGCCGCCGATGACAAGAAAGCTTTCTTTCGTATCCGCGAGCGCACGCAGGCGATGATAATCCTGTAAATCGCGGAAATAAATAATATCATCGCCGCCGAACGGCAAATGGATCGGCGAGCCGCCGGTTGCGATCAAAAGATTATCGAAGGTATATTCTTCGCCTTTATCATCACGCGCAGATTTTTTCTTTGGATCGAGTTGAGTCACCTTTCGGTCCAGCAATATTTCCGCACCGAGGTTTTGCGTGTTGCACCAAACCTTTTCCATCGGGCGGCCCTTCCACAATCCCTTGGACAGATTCGGCCGCATATAGGGCGGATCAACTTCCATGCTGACCAAACCGATGGAACCATCCGCGTCGAGTTCCCGAATTCCACGCACTGCCGCATCGCCCGTCAGCCCGCCGCCGATGATGAAATACTTATATTGTTTCATTGCGACCTCCTTGAGAATAATTACAACTTATAGACGTAACGAATTCCTTCAACTTACCTGCGCAAGCAGACCAATCCTTTAAGATACGCGCCTTCCGGGAAATTCAACGCGACGGGATGATCTGCATCCTGCGACAAATGCGCGACGATCTGCGCCTCGACTCCCGCATCGAGGGCGGCGGAGGCGACAATTTTCTGGAACAACGCTGAATCGATTCCTCCCGAACAGGAAAACGTGAACAAGATTCCGTTCGGTCGCAAAAGCTTGAAGGCCAGCAAATTGATGTCTTTATAACCGCGCGCGGCTTTCTCGGCTTGTGCGGCGGTCGGTGCGAACTTGGGCGGATCGAGAACAATCAAATCGAAGGAACGCCCCTCGTCGCGGAATTTGCGTAGGACCTGAAACACATCGCCTTCGAGGAAGTTAACTTTATCGAATGGCAAATCATTCAATTCAACATTTTGCTTTGCAAGTGCCAACGCGTCCGCTGATGCGTCCACCGATAAAACGGATTTCGCGCCACCTGCCAAGGCGTTGACCGTAAAGCCGCCCGTGTAACAAAAACAATCCAGCACATCCTTGTCTTTCGCCACCTCACGCACACGCTGACGGTTGGCGCGCTGATCGAGATAAAAGCCGGTTTTGTGGCCGTGTTCGATGTCAACCGAAAATTTCAAATTGTTTTCAGTGATGGTTAATGGAAAATGGATCATGGAGCCGCGCAAGATTCCAACCTTCAGCGGCAAGCCTTCAAGTTCACTCACATCGGCATCGCAACGTTCGTAGATGGTTTTGAGCGCGGTTTCTCCGAGCAAAATATCCGCGATAGTTTCCTTGCAAAATTCGGAGCCAGCGGTTAAAGATTGAAGAACGAGAACATCGTTGTAACGATCAACAATCAAACCCGGAATGCCGCCGGATTCAGCGTAGATCAAACGCAAAGAATCAGTATCATGTGTCAAGCCTGCCCTGAGCGAAGTCGAAGGGTTCCACGTGTCACGCGCGCGAAGAGCGCGTTGAATTCGCTTACGGAAGAAATCGGCATCAACGGGTTCATCATCGAATGTCCAAACGCGGACGCGGATTTGCGAGTGAGGCGAGTACGCGCCGCGAGCGAGAAAAACCCCTGTTGAGGACACCACGTCCACCGTCGCACCCGAAGCGATATTTTGATCCCCTTCTTGAATCCCACCAGAGAATATCGACGGATGTTTGCGCAGTAGCGT
>JBJKOR010000059.1:0-2221 GCA_046707185.1 Anaerolineales bacterium
GTTCGCACAGCGCACAAGCCTGGACTCATTGAAGCAGGAACCACCGCGAAGAATGCGAAGAGCATTTGCATCGGCGCCTAGGTTTTCACGCTTCGCCTTTTCTTTTTCGCTGGAAGGATATGGATAATTCCCATTCAAACTGCGCGTCCATTCCCAAACATTCCCGCTCATCTCTTGCAACCCATAAAGGCTTGCTCCATTTTCAAAACATCCTACTGCGCTGGTGGTTCCGATACCGCTGTCTCCCATATTGCATTTGTTCGCGTCGAATTCATCTCCCCACGGATAGATCCTGACATCTCCCGCGCTGATCGAAGGACCGCGCGCGGCTTTTTCCCACTCCGCTTCGCTCGGCAATGCAATCTGAAAATTCGATGCCCATGCCAACAGTTCTTTTGCACCGACCCCATGGAAGCTTCCAACTTCCCGCATCCGTTCATCCAGCCAGCGCGTGAACGCTAAGGCTTCATACCAAGTAATTCCAACCACGGGATGGTTGCTGAAATTAAATGGCTCGCCATAATTTATGGGCACATCTCGAAATTCATCATCCCAGCGGCCTTTGAATTTTCCGGCCTGCCAGAATTTTTCTTTCTGCGCTTCAATCCAGTATTGCGCTTGTTTGTATCCGCCCGCCTGCACGAACTGGTCGAACTGCGCATTCGTCACCGGATATTGCGACATCCAGAATTCAGGCAAGGTCAGTTTATGCTGTTCTTTGCCTTCGCCCATAATGAATTCACCGGCAGGTACATAGCAGAATTGCATCTTCTCAATGCTGGTCACTTCGGCGCGCGGATCGCCAATCACCGCCAGCACGCGTCCGGCTTCGGCGCGTTCGAGCGGCGGCAAATCCTTACTGGAAAGAAGTTCGACAAGTCCCGATAGGAGACGCTGGATGTAGTTTGCGCCGCCATTGGGATGCGTATCCCGTTCAGTTGCATCCCGCCCCACTAATGCAATAATTTGCCCTGCCCATAAACGAGCCCGATCGTTCTGCGCTCCATGAGCGTGAGGCTTATCCAATTGGTAGGCCAAATCAAGTAATTGATGTTCGCCAACGCGGTTATAGTACAGTTCTTCAAAAGCCAGCCGTGCCGCCAGGTCCCAACTATCGCCTTCGGCGGCGTGTTCATAAAAAGTGCGTACCATATCGCGCTGACCCGCAAGATGCGCACCCGCCAAGTATTCTTGAAAAGTTCGGTGCGGAAAACTGTATGAAGTAGGTTTGTACAAATCACCGCCATTGCCAACCAACAGCCCGGCGCGTTGATCCACATAATCCAGAAACTCTGCAGCCAGGCGGATATCGCCCAAGTATTCCGCTTTTTCCAAAAGCTCGAGCGCATCTTTGCGCAGGAGATCGCCAGTTCCATCTTTCTTGCTGCTGGCGCGATGCGCCTGATATGCCAATGCCGCCATGACGGCGCGCAGCTTGAGATCGTTCTTCAGGAACTCGGCCAGCGCCGCATCCCCGACTTTATGCTTTTGCCAGCGGCGCAACAAGACTTCCACGGCCAGTTGGTACAATCGCACGCGCTCACGCGGCAGCCCTACTTCACGCTGATGGATGATCGCCATCGTAGTAAGCAACATTGGATTACTGGACAAATCGCGCATATCCGCTTCCAGCGCGGCGTTGGTCAGGTCTTGAACACGGTCCCTGGTTTGTTCTTCCGTAAACTTTCCCAGATTGTGTTGCGTTTCATACCAGTGTTGAATGAAGCTGCGAATTTGTTTTTCATCAAAGGGGGCGAGTGTCCGGTTTTGGAAATTCAGCAAAACGGTATCGGAAGTGTAAGAGCGCGTGCGGCAAGTGATGATCACACGTTGAACGTGATAACGCTTCAATAATGCGTCGACTGCCAAACGAACATGCAAGCGCACATCTTGCGGTACTTCATCCAAGCCATCCAAAACCAAAAGGCATTCGCCGCTGCGTAGGCCATTCATCAAACTTTCATAAAAGTCCGCGCATTCTTCCCCCAAATCACTTTTCAATTGCCCTGAGACCACTTGTATCAATTTGTCATCGCGCTGCTTTTCAGGCAGCCCTTCGACACTCAAGGGCGCCAGGCGCGGCGCCAGTTCGCGCAGAACGATCAGGACCGGAATCAAATTGGGAGCAATCCCATCGGGTGATAGCGTGGTTCTGCCCTGCAAAACGCTGGCTTGCCATGCCAGAAGATTCTTTACAAACGTGCTTTTGCCTGCTCCCGGA
>JBJKOR010000060.1:0-6569 GCA_046707185.1 Anaerolineales bacterium
ACTTCAAAGAGACGCGTCAGCGCGTTGGTCTTGTCATTTTCGTGGACAAGATAATAGCGTTGTTCGGTCGCTGCAACGGTGAGCGTATCTCGTTTAATGGTGACCGCTTGCGGGTCCCGCATGAAGCGGCTGGCGAGGGAACGAATCCGCTGCGGCAGCGTCGCGCTGAATAAGGCGGTCTGTCGTTCCGCCGGGGTCTCGCCGAGAATCTTTTCGACATCTTCGATGAAGCCCATGTTGAGCATTTCGTCAGCTTCATCGAGAACGACGGTGCGGACATGCTTGATGTTGAGCGCCTTGCGTTCGAGCAGATCGAGCAAGCGTCCCGGCGTGCCGACCACGATGTCCACGCCGCGATTGAGCTGCGAGATCTGCGGCCCGTAAGGCTGCCCGCCATAGACGGCCAGCACGCGCACGTTGAGATGTTTGCCATATTCGACGATCGAATCGGCGACTTGCAGGGCAAGCTCGCGCGTCGGCGCCAGAATCAAACTCTGAACGTGGCGTTCATGCTTGAATGTATTGAGAATGGGGAAAGCGAACGCGGCGGTCTTGCCGGTTCCGGTTTGCGCCTGACCGATCACATCCACGCCGGTCAGCATCAGCGGAATCATGCCCGCTTGAATCGGAGTCGGCTCGGTGTAACCAAGCTCGGTAATGGCCTGCATGAGTTCATCACGCAGGTTGAGAGAAACAAAATCGGTTGTCATCAATCTTCCTTTTGTCAGTGCAATTCATCGCGCTCCCGAAGGACATCGGGACGATGTGAGCGGAGGCGTAAGCCAAAGTCGAGCGTATTGATTGTCCTTCGACTGCGTTGCACTCCGCTCAGGACGATTATTTTGCAATGACGTATCAAATGAACTGTTTCGATGACACCGTAGATCATTTCTTGCCAATTCAGTTCGCCTTCACAGGTGAATACACTCGGCGCTTACGCGCCTCGCAACAAAAAAGCCCGAGCGATTTGCGTCGGGCTATCATCATCAAAACAATTTCCCAAAACACAGGCTCTCATCCTGAGCAACGTCGAAGGATCGAGAGCGGGGAGAGTTTACCACAAAATCGAAGAATCAAGCTGCATGGATGAACTGACGAGCCTATTTCTTCAAAGTTCTTGCAGAAAGAATTTCAATTCGCCAATCTCCGCGTATTCACACGAATTCTTTTTAAATTTGCGTGGATTCGCGTAAATTCGTAGATAAAGTTTTATCCCAGACTCCAATCAGTTCTGAAAAATCAATGAGCAACAGGTCAACGCGCCTTCGGCTTTGGCAAGCTCATCAGCGTTCACAGTGATAATTTTGATTCCGGCGTCTTCCAACTTCTTACGTGTCCTCGGAAAAGCTGTGGGATACAAGATCGTTTCATCGATCAACACAGCATTGGCCGCATAAGGCTCAGACGGATCGGTTTCAATAAACTTCATCCCGTAAAAATTCTTTTTATCCACCCAAGCCGGATTGATCAGTAAGGTATCTTCCGCAACTTGCGTCACGGCAGACTTGAGATGCAGACATCCTGTTACGTTGACGGCCTGAACTTGATAACCATAAGACCGGAGAAAATCCTGGATCTGCTCGATGGCATTCGTATCACTTCGGGAAGATAAGCCGACATAGATTTGTTTGCCGACTCGCAGAATATCGCCGCCATCGACGCGCGCAGGCGCCTGAGCGGAAAACAACTTGCGATAGGGCGTCAAAGCTTGGGCAATGGATTCGGTTTCAGGTTTACGCGAGTCCGCTCCGGGCTGGAGAATGATCGCACATTCATCCAGCACCAGCGCCGTATCTTCCACGAACACGGAGTCCGCCAGAGTCGGTTCTTCGGGCAAAGATAAGACTGCCACGCCAAGTTGTTTCAACGCCGATTCATATTCTGCATGTTGACGGCGTGCACGCTCCACATCAATCGGTGCGCGCTCGAGATGGGTCAGTTCGCAGTTGATGATGGAGCGGCTGACTTCGCGGGTGATGGCAATCACAGTTTATGCCCTCCAGTAACCGCGCCGCAGCGGTCTGACGTCCGCTGATGTAACAAAGGCCTCCTCATCCACGTTATGAACCACCTTCTCTACTTTCGGCACGTCCTTGCGAAGCACGCTGGCATTCAGCAGGTGCACCATGCCATTCTTGCCGCGCGCTGAAACTTCCGTGACCGCAAAACCGGCATCGCGCAAAGCTTGCGCCAATGCAGCTCCGCGCGTCGAACTCACGATGCTCATTTGGATGTGCCCAATGGCAAGGCGCTCTTCGATCAACATGCCGACCACGTTGCCGGTGGCAAAGCCCGCCGCGTAACCGAGAATAGTCAAAGGGTTGCCCAAGTCGGACAGCACGCGCGTAATGGCAATGATATATACCGCAGACTCGAAGAAGCCAAGCGTCCACGCCATGCTTTTGCGGCCGCGCACTACGAACAACAGCCGCAACGTATCGAGCGACATGTCGGTGATGCGCATGAAAAAGATCATCACCGCAATGGACCAATCTAAAGGAGAGAAGAACATAGAGAACATATTACCTAAACCGTCGCCTTGAGCGGAGCCGAAAAGGCACAGTCGAAGGGCAAATAGTTTTGCAACAATCGCTCTTCGACTGCGTGATATTGCACTCCACTCAGAGCGAAATATTTATTTCACCGCCGGAACGTAGAACCGCTTCACATATTCCTTGACCATGCGGCGGGTGCTGAATTGCGGGATAATCGTTTTCATCGAATCCTTCACGTGCGCCATCCATTCGTGCGGGAGTTCCTTCGGGTCGCGGTCATAATATAGCGGAATGACTTCGTTCTCCAGCGTCTCATACAGGCTTTGCGCGTCTTCATGATCCTGTGAATCGGGAGAACCCATATCGTTGTCTCCCCCAATCGCCCAGCCGTTGCGACCGTTGAAAGCTTCGCGCCACCAGCCATCCAGCACGGAGAAATTCAAGGCGCCGTTGAGTGCAGCTTTCATACCCGATGTCCCGCTCGCTTCCATCGGACGCCGCGGCGTGTTCATCCAAACGTCCACGCCCTGCACGAGATAACGTGCCAGGTTCATATCGTAATCTTCGAGGAACACCAGACGCCCGCTCGTTTCAGCGCGTTTGACCTGTCGATAGACTTGTTGGATCAGTTGCTTACCGCCATCGTCAGCGGGATGCGCCTTGCCCGCAAAGATGATTTGCACCGGCCGGTTCGGACGGTTGATGATATCGAGCAGGCGGTCCATCTCGGATAAAACAAGGCCGGCGCGTTTGTACGTCGCGAAGCGGCGTGCAAAGCCAATGGTCAATGCATACGGATTGATCATCACGCCAGATGAAACTACTTGAACCGGGTGATAGCCGCCCGCTTCCCAGCGATCCCGTACGCGCTCGCGCATATAGAAAGCCAGTTTGCGCTTGAGGTGCATGCGCACTTCCCATAATGCCACATCGGGAATCGCATCCAGCCTGCTCCATAGATCAGGATCATCGAGATGATCCATCCAGTCTTCGCCGAAATGCTGGTTCAACAAATTCCGCAAACGGCGAGCCATCCAGTTGGCAGTGTGAACGCCGTTGGTCACATATTGAATGGGAACTTCATCCTCGTCGTGATCGGGCCACAGGAAATGCCACATCCGGCGCGCCACGCGCCCATGCAGTTCCGAAACGCCATTGCGTCCTTCCGCATTTCGGAGCGCCAACACGCCCATACTGAACGTCTCGCCCGACGGCTTATGATGGCGTGCAATATCGAAGAATTGCTCGCGGGTAATACCAAGTTGGGGCCACAATGCAGAAAAATATTTATCGATCAGCCACAACGGGAACTCATCATTGCCAGCCGGAACAGGCGTGTGCGTGGTGAAGATATTTTGTCCACGCGTCTTTTCGAGGGACTCTTCAAAGGTGTAACCCGAAGCGACGAGTTCACGCGCCCGCTCGATGGTCAGGAAAGCCGCGTGGCCTTCGTTCATGTGCCAGACCGATGGGTTATATCCGAGGGCGCGCAGCATACGAACGCCGCCCACGCCCAGAATGATTTCCTGCATCACGCGGCGGTCAAGATCAGACCAGTACAAGCGGGCCGTTAAATTCTTATCGAAGTCCGAATTGGAATCGATATTCGAATCAAGCAGATAAAGTGGGACGCGTCCCACACGAATTTCCCACAATCCCAAAACAACATTTCGGTCTGGAAATTCGACGTCCACCGTGAGGCGGCCGCCGTCATCATCGAAAACCTGCATGGCAGGCAGGTCGGCAAAATCAAGTTCGTGGTTGAGAGCATCCTGCCAACCGTCTTCGCTGATGCGCTGGGTGAAATAACCCTGTACGTACATCAATCCAACGCCGACCAATGGCAGGCCCAAATCGGAGGCTTCCTTCAAATGATCGCCGGCCAGCACGCCGAGGCCGCCGGAATAAATCGGAAGGGTTTCGTGCAAACCATATTCCATCGAAAAATAGGCAATGGGACGGTTGATAAGTTCAGGGTAAGCCTGTGGTGCCCAGGTCTTGTTTTGCGACATGTACGCGTCGAAATTGACAAAGACACGGTTATACAAGGCAAGATATTCCGGATCGTCCGCGGCCTGATTAAGGCGCGCCCGTCCGATCTCGCGCAGAAGCCGGATAGGATTATGGCCGAGATTTTCCCACAGGTCGTAATCAAGTTGTCGGAACACTTGGGCGGCTTCGGGGCGCCATGTCCACCACAAGTTGTAGGCAAGCTCGCCGAGCCGGTTGATACGCTTTGGCAAATCAAAATAATTAGGCAATTTAGAACGAAATGTATTCATAGCGGCGGAATCATACCAGTAAATTTCGGATTTCGGGAATCGGGATTTGGCAAATTATGAATCAGGTTACAATGAAAATATGTCAACCGTTCAACTCTTTATAACTTGTCTCATCGACAGTTTCTTTCCTGAGATCGGCGAAGCAACGGTGAAAGTGTTAAACCGCGCAGGCGTGGAGGTGAACTTTCCGCGTGGCCAAACCTGTTGCGGACAGCCCACGTTCAACGCGGGACTGCAAGCGGAGGCGCGTCAAATCGCGAAACATACCATCCGAGTCTTCGAAGGGATCGATAAACCTGACAGGTCTTCAGAGACCTGTCAGGTTTGCGATATTGTAGTTCCTTCCGGCTCGTGCGCGCATATGATCCGTCACAACTACGAAGAGCTGTTTGCCGATGATCCAATCTGGCTGCCGCGTGCAAAAGCATTGGCCGCGCGTACATACGAGCTCACTGAATATCTTGTTGACGTTTTAGGCATCACGAACCCTTCGACAAGCTCAGGGCAGCGTTTTGACGCGCACTGGGACGGCCCGCTGACTTATCATCCTTCCTGCCATTTGAACCGCGGCCTCGGCATCGATCGCCAGCCGCGCGTATTGCTGGCAAACGTCAAAGGCGCGGAGATCCGCGAATTGCCGGAAGCCGAAGATTGCTGCGGCTTCGGCGGAATCTTTTCGGTCGAGCATCCCGAACTTTCGGCGGAGATGGTGAAGCGCAAGATCAAGAATCTCGAAGCGACTCAATGCCCCACATTGGTCGTGTGCGACGCGGGTTGTTTGATGCACATCCAGGGCAGATTGCATCGCCAGAAGAAAAAACAAAAAGTTGTTCATATCGCCGAGATATTGAATCATCGTTAGGGAAAATCCAATGTATAACCGTTCTGCAATAATCTACGATGCCATTTATCGCTCACAAGGAAAAGATTATTTCACTGAATCGAAAAGAATATCGGCAATAGCCCAACAATACAAACGATCTGACGGTAAATCGCTCCTGGACGTTGCTTGTGGCACAGGCAATCATCTAGCGCATCTGAAAAAGAACTTCGATGTGGAAGGACTCGATAACTCGGAAGAGATGCTCGGCGTCGCGCGAAGTAAATTTCCCAATATCGATTTTCATTTGGCAAATATGACGAATTTTCAAATCAGTCATTCATTCGATGTGATTACATGTTTATTCAGCGCAATTGGTTATGCACAAACTCCTTCACGCCTGTCCCAGACAATGAACGCCATTGCGAGGCATCTCTGTTCAGGCGGTGTGACCATTATCGAACCATGGTTTGGGCCAAGCGATTTGGACACTATCAAGGTTCATGCAACCTTTGTCGACGAACCGGAATTAAAAATTGCACGAATGAATATAAACAGAGTAGAAGAAAACACATCATACCTGGACTTTCATTACATGGTTGCTGCGCCGAAAGGCGTCGAGTATTTTACAGAAACACACGCGCTCGGACTTTTTTCGCATGATGAATACTTGCAAGCCTTCAAAGATGCGAATTTGAAGGTTGTTCACGATGAGGAAGGATTAGATGGACGAGGACTTTACATTGGTTTAAAGCAGGCGTAAGCAATGACTCCGACCCAATTCAAATTACATATCCGCCAATCCATTGCTGATGAAGCTTTGCAGGCCGCATTGGATAACAACGCCCAGCGCCGCGTGCAGGGACGAATTACCGCGTTTGCATCACTGCCGGATTGGCGCGAACGACGCCAACGCGCACACAGGATTCGTGCCGAGGTAATCAGTCATCTCGACGAATATCTTGAACAATT
>JBJKOR010000061.1:0-3622 GCA_046707185.1 Anaerolineales bacterium
TGCATAACAATGATCCCTCGAATGCAGATACCGGCGGCATCGAAGAACTTGCCAGTGCGGTCAACTTCCTGCTCTCGGACTTCGACCAGAAATTTGAGGCTCTCAACACCGAACGCGAACGTCTCGCTACCGTGCTCGATCAAATAACCGACGGCGTGTTGATCGTCGAAGCAGAAGGCAAAGTCCAATTTGCGAATCCGGCGGCGCAGCGATTGTTCGAAGTCGGTTCTCCCGTCGGTCACACCGTCACGGAAGTGGTCCGCAGCCATCAACTGGTCGAAGCCTGGCGGCGCTGCCAGCGCACCCGGGAACTGCAAACCGAATCGGTGGAACTTCCAACACGCCATCAATTCCTGCAATTGGTCATCATTCCCGATACACACACAGGCGGGAGCCTTTTGCTCGTGCAGGATTTGACGCGCGTCCGCCGCCTCGAGGCCGTGCGCCGCGACTTCATCTCGAATATCTCCCACGAACTTCGGACTCCGCTGGCCTCGCTCAAGGCCCTGACCGAAACCCTGCAGAACGGCGCTCTCTCCGACCCGAAAGCGGGGCCGCGTTTCCTGAATAGTATCATCACCGAAGTCGATGCGCTGACTCAGATGACGCAGGAATTGCTCGATCACTCGCGCATCGAATCGGGGCAGGTGGAATTGCATCTCGCTCCCATCTCACCCAAGGGCTTATTGACGGCCGCCTGCGAACGCATGAAACTCCAGGCGGAACGCGGTGGGTTGAACCTGCACGTGGAGTGCCGCGATGATTTACCCAGTGTGCGCGCTGACGAGTCGCGGCTGGAACAGGTGCTGGTCAACTTGATTCACAACGCGGTCAAGTTCACACGTCCGGGCGGCGAGATTACCCTTTTGGCGGAATCCGACAATGGCGGCGTTCGATTCGGAGTCAGAGATACGGGAACTGGAATCCCCGCGGAGGATGTCTCGCGCATCTTCGAGCGTTTCTATCGAGTCGATAAATCGCGCACCGGCAGCGGCACGGGTTTGGGGCTATCCATCGCGCGGCACATCGTCGAAGCGCATCGCGGCAAGATTTGGGCAGACAGCGTGGAAGGCCGCGGTAGTACCTTCTTCTTCACCATTCCAAGGACTTGAGTTTTCAAAAATGTTTTGCATTTGTTAGTTCGCTCTAAAGCACATTTGGCATGATCTATGCTATCTTATATATGTGGTGGATGCGTTTCTTACCTTGACAATGATTGCAATACTGATCGTGTTCATGGTAGACGCAAGGCAGAAATGGCAAGGTCTCCTCTGTCATCCGTGTGATGCAGCACACGCGTGATCTCCTAGCCCATTTTCTCCTCCTTTGTTCACACAAGGCCCGGTTTCTTCCGGGTCTTGTGTTTAAAGGCATTTTCTTTACCAGATGTTAACTAGTTTTTAGACCGCTCTTAAAGATCGGGGAATAATATTTATACTGAAAGAAAAGGAGTAACTAATCATGGACGCAGTATTTCTGGCAATCGTACTGATTCTGACATCGATTGTCTTTGGCATCGATGCTTCGCAAAAACGACATCGATATTTGGATCAGCAGGGACGCTAATTATGGAAAAGCATATTCTGGTAACAAATGATGATGGTGTGCTCGCACCCGGTCTGCTGGCGCTGGCGCAGGAGATGCGCAAACTTGGAAAGGTAAACATCCTCGCACCCGATCGCAACTGGTCCGGCGGCGGGCATGTCAAAACGTTGGACCGCGCCTTGCGCGTCAAGGAAGTTCATCTCGAAGATGGAACCATCGCTTACGCCAGCGACGGCGCGCCGTCAGATTGCGTAGCGCTGGCTGCGCTTGGATATTTCAAAGAGCCGATTGACTTGGTGGTGTCAGGCATCAACATGGGCGCAAATCTCGGACATGATGTCACCTATTCGGGAACCGTGACTGCCGCCATGGAGGCTGCAATCGCCAGCATTCCGGGCGTCGCGGTTTCGCTGGAAACGGTCGAAGGTCATGTTGGCGCTGTTGATTTTGGACCCGCGGCACGCGCAGCCGGAAAAGTGGTGCGCCACGTGATCGAAAACGGCTTACCAAACGAAATTTTACTGAACGTCAACGTGCCCTTTTTGCGGGACGAAGATATCCGCGGCTTTCGTCTGACGCGCCAGGGATTGCGGGTCTATCACAGCCGCCTCGATGAACGCCTCGACCCGCGCGGCCGCCCTTATTATTGGATCGGCGGCGACGCGCCCACCGGCGTGCCGGAACGCGGCACCGACATCGGTGCGTTAGCGGAAGGTTATGTGTCCGTCACGCCTCTGCATCTCGACCTGACCGCCTACCGCGCCATTACCGACCTCACCACCTGGCCCTGGGATGAGAACTTAGCCATCCCCTTCTTCGAATTACCGGTTCACGCAAAAAAATCTTAATCGATCTGCGTTTTCTTCTTCATCCTTGTTTGTCTCCCCATGGAGAAACTGCCCGCCCAAGGTACTGGCGGGCAGTTCTTGTTAATTTTGTTTAACAAGATATTAACTTGTTCTTCCAATGGTTTTAAAAGGCAGTTGATAAGATGCTCTTGTAAAAAAATTCAAAAGGAGAAGAAAAGAAATGTCAAAGTTCGTTCGTCCATTCGTGTTCGTTTTGATTGCATTCAGCTTCGTGCTTGCGGCTTGTGGAACAAGTGCCACACCCACAGCGCAAACGGTGATTCAAACCCAAGTGGTGAATCAGGTTGTCACCGCCACTCCCGGACCCGCTCAACCCACACCACTTCCTGCGGGTTCAGTCACATTGACTGGCACGGGCAGCACTTTCCAGTTCCCGGCCGAGCAGGCCTACTCAGAGTTCTTCCCCGCTGTTGATCCATCGGTTGTAATCAACTATACAGGTACTGGCTCTGGTGCAGGCAAGAAAGCCATCATTGATGGCACCGTTGATTTTGCCGGTTCCGATGCAGTGCTTAACTCTGATGAAATTACCGCTGGCAAGGACTTGCAAATCTATCCGTTCCTGGCGGGTGCCACTGTGCTCGCTTACAACCTGCCGAGTTTGGATCCGAAGAATGATCCCCATCTGATTCTGGATGGAAAAACACTGGTTGATATCTACATGGGCAAGATCACAAAATGGAATGATCCGGCCATCGTGGCGCTCAATCCAAAGATTGCGAGCAAGTTACCTAACCAGACGATCTTTACCATACATCGTGCGGATGGTTCAGGCACAACGGAGATCTTCACGAATGCGCTTACCTCCTTCAGTTCCGATTGGACTGCAGGTGCCGGGACATCAGTTGACTGGCCAACGGATAAACTCGGTACTGGCAAAGGCGGTAACGGCAATCCCGGTGTGACGGCCGAAATTGCTAAGAACCAGTATTCCATTGGTTATGTAGAATACGCCTACGCCGTTCAGAACAAATTGCCCTTCGCAGATATGGTCAACAAGGCGGGTAACGTAGTCACTGCATCACCCGATAGCACGGCGGCCGCCATGAGCGATTTTGCGGGTGCTTTCACACCCCAACTAACCGCCGTCATTGTGAATGGCTCCGGAGCTCAATCTTGGCCGATTGCTGGTTATACCTACATCATCATTCACCAACATAATATGACCGACTGTGTCAAAGCCCAGAAGTTGGTGGAATACATCCATT
>JBJKOR010000062.1:0-1723 GCA_046707185.1 Anaerolineales bacterium
GTGGTGTCTTACCGATGAATTTTCCGAAATCGCCTAGCCGCTGCTAAAGCTTGAACTCACCAGTCACATGGATTTTCTATCTTAACGATAGACTCTGGCGGCTTATTCTCAAACGAAGAGGCGTAATCTACACATCCGGGCGCGCTGTACAGGATGCTCATACGAGGAATGTAGTACCACTCGCCTGCACCACATACTCCTCCTGTGCAGCGGTAGAATCGTCCGTATTCGATCGTTTCACCGGGCTTCACGTTGCGATAGCCCAAAACCCATTTCCCTTCCAGATACCTGGTTTCGGCTGCGCCATAGTTGTTGACGCGAAAGGTCGCAAACATCAATGTCTGGCCGCTGTTGTTGGTGATCGTGCCGTCCGCGTTGCAGGCACGTTTCCCATTTGGTGATGTGCGGTTCGATGAATTTTGGATTTCGAGAGTGTAAGCGCTGGATGGCGGCAGGCAGGAGGCCGGATCGAAATTGCCGGAATCCGGTGATTCTGGAAGTGATTCTTCCGGCAGAGGCGCATCGTTAGGAGCCTGTTCTGATGTCAGCGGCCCACCGTTTTTCCAGGCTTCATATTTTTCTTTATTGAAGTGTCTATCGCAGCTTAAATTATTCTTTGAAAGCGCCGGATCATATTGGTGTCCCTCTAAATAATCAGATTCAACCCATTCGCCTCCAGTGACATCGCATAACATTGAGTCAACAGCATCACACGATAACGTAATTAGTGCGATTGCAATCAACAGGAAAATTACCTGGGCGTTTTGCCTGTTTTTTCTCATCTCGGACATCTGTCACTCTCCTTTCAAGCATCGGTACATTCAGGTACAGCATAACGCTTTTCTCTGTGGATTTCAAACACTACTGCGCCGTATTGCCCCATCCACCAGTAGCAAATGACTGGTCACGAACGAAGAATCCTCCGAAGCCAATGGTTTACGTTTGCCACAAGTGGGTGGGACGAAATTCGGCTTGGGATGAGTATGAACCCGAAGCCAGAAAGATATTCGTAAATCGCGGCGAGTCCCACTTGTCGGCTGCACCGGTCTCGTCGTTGTTGTGGCGTGCATCGAACACTGACAGGTCGATATGCTTGTCCATCAATCGACTGAGGGTGTGCTCCAGCGTTCCCGGCACAAGCTGATCCTGCAGGGAAATCGGGAGCATGACCAACTGATCTTCATTGCAGGGTTTGAATTTTGCCATAGGGTCTTCTCGCTTGTAAAACCCTTTGTCTTTAAATTAGATTCACCCACTTATTCGATAGTTTCAACGGCTGGCGCTATTAGAGTGTTCTTGTGAGGGACGTGGTATCAATGTCTCTTTGAGGAGATACCATCGCGAGAACGCTGACAGGGTGTGAGCATTTTGGGAATTCATTGGATGTTAGCGAATAAACTCACGGTGGGGAAATTATAAACCTGTTGTATTTAGCCCTGATCGCTAACGTGAGGTGGCAAAGGTATCGCAGCCAATGAATCAAGTACTTGGAGAGACGATGCTTTGTTGGCCACCTGGCCGCCGTTCTATTTTTCAGATAACCAATTTGACAAATTCTTCTTCACACGATTCAAGCGCTCATTTGAGATTTCGCCAATAGCACCAAGAAGAATTTCGCCTGACACAACCGCTAAACGCCCAACTCGAATTATGCTTGTGACTTTTAACCCGCTCTGTTTGAAATCTTCATTGCTGTCTTCGACAATTTCATCAAACCCCACAA
>JBJKOR010000063.1:0-3970 GCA_046707185.1 Anaerolineales bacterium
CACCCGCCTTCAAAACTTTCAACGAGAGCAGGGCGCATTTCAGGCGAACTGGTCCAAGGTCGATGCCCAGCAAATCAAGGATGTGCTGTTTGTTCAACGCTTTGATTTCGTCCAGGGATTTGCCGACGATGGACTCGATCAACAAGTCGGCAGATGCCTGGTAAATGGCACAACCGTGACCATCGAAGCGTGCATCTGCAACTTTGCCGTCCTGATCCACGCGCAGATCGATCTGAATGTGATCGCCGCACAACGGGTTGTTGTCCGCGAACGAAATATCATGTGGGTCGAGATGCCCGCGATGGGAGGGATTCTTATAATGTTCGATTATGTTTTCGCGATAGTGATCGTCCATAATTTCCAATCAAAACGTTGGTCGAGTAGGCAGTGGGTCTCCATGCGCGGAGAACGCTACTCGACCATCGCCGCCGTATCGAGACCACAAAATTATCCAAACACTTCCTTCACTTTGTATATTCCATTCACAAGCGCGTCCACTTCTTCTTTTGTCGAATACAAATAGAAACTGGCGCGCGTTGTGGCTGTGATTCCAAACTTCTCGTGCAAGGGCTGCGCACAATGATGTCCGGCGCGGACGGCGATCCCGTCGCGATCCAGAATCTGCGCCACATCATGCGGATGAATGCCATCGAAAGTGAACGAAGCCACGCCGCCTTTTTTGTCAGAGGCCGGGCCGAAGACTTTCAATCCCGGAATCTCCTCCAGGCGCTCCAGCGCATATTCGATCATTTCATGCTCGTGTGCAGAAATCTCTTCCATGCCAATCGAACTGAGATAATCCACCGCCGCGCCGAAACCGACCGACTCGGCAATGGCCGGAGTCCCTGCTTCGAATTTGGTGGGAATGGAATTTGGCCGAAAAGAGCGCAGCTTGACTTCCTTGATCATATCGCCGCCGCCGAGGAAGGGGGGCATCGCTTCGAGCAACGCCGTCTTTCCATATAAGGCGCCGATTCCCGTTGGCCCGCACATCTTGTGCGCGGAAAAAGCCAGGAAGTCCACATCCAGTTTTTGCACATCCACTTTCAGGTGGGGCACGGATTGAGCGCCGTCCAGCACTGTGAGCGCGCCCGCCTTGTGCGCCATTCGAATGATCTCTGCCGCGGGCGTGATCGTGCCAAGGACGTTGGACATGTGTGTAAACGAAACCAGCTTCGGGTCCTGGGAAAGAAGCGAGCGATAAGCCTCGAGATCGAGCAGGCCGTCTTCTGTCACCGGAATGAACTCGAGTCGAACGCCGCGTTCCGCTGCGAGGATGTGCCACGGGACAAGGTTGCTGTGGTGTTCCATCTCGGTCAGGATGATCAGATCGCCTGATTTGAGATTGGCACGCGCCCAAGTGTACGCAACGAGGTTGATCGATTCGGTTGTGTTGCGCGTGTAAATGATTTCATGTGCCGAGGGCGCATTGATGAACTTTGCGATCTTTTCGCGTGCCTGTTCGTACATCGCCGTGGATTCCTCTGCCAGCGTATGCACGCCGCGATGAATATTGGCATTGGATCGGCGATAAAAGGCGTTCATCGCTTCGATGACGGAATTGGGCTTCTGCGAGGTGGCCGTGGAATCAAGATAAACCACTTTGACGCCGGGACGAACCACCCGCTCAAGAATGGGAAAATCCTTGCGAATCTTTTGAACGTTAAGAGACATAAAATCGAAGTACCGTTCTTCTAATAATCAGGCAGCTCTCTCTGCGAGCTTCTTCTTCCGGAAGCCAGTGCCCGGATTTGATCTGAAGTCAGCGGATACCACAAGATGCGGTCCGGAACCATCCAGCCGTCGGTAAGGAAGACGTTCGAACGGAACTGAACCGCGACCAGCTTGTTGTCCACTTGAACCACGGTGCCTTTCACCCAGCCGCGCACGCGGTCACCGCTCTTCTCGTGATCACAAAAGACTTCCACGGTATCGCCCACCTGAAACTCATGTTCGAGCACAGGCGCTTTCATATACGTGAATTGTTGCGGAGAATTGCGAAGGGTGCGGCGTTCATTCGAAGTAAGCGGCGTATATGACGAAGGCTTCACTTTGACTTTAGTCTTCGGACGAAGCGGTTTGGGCAACGGCTTGGGCTGCGCCGTCGAAGGCAATCCCGACTCCATCGATTTTGCCGATTTTACAGCCGGAACTTCCGCAGCTTGTGCTTTGGGTTTGGCAATTTCCTTCTTTTTGCTGACAGGTTTTGTCTTTGCTTTTGCCTTTGTAGTTCGTGTACTTTTTTTGACCACAGGTTTTGAGACTTTCTTTTGCCTCTCACTCTTCTTCACATTCTTCTTCACGCTCTTTGGCTTCTTGCTTGCTTTCTTGTGAACATTTGCTTTTGACTTTTTAGTAACCATCTTTATCCCATTTTCTCCAAAATTGCCTGGTGGAATCTTTCCCTCACGCCCTCGAAGGGAATGCGCTGCATAATCGGATCGAAGAAACCTTCGACCACGATTCGTTCCGCGTCTCTCTGCGGAATCCCACGCGACTTCACATAGAAGATCGGTTCCTCCTCCAACTTTCCAACGGTTGCACCGTGTGTACAGCGCACATCGTCCGCCAGAATTTCCAAACCCGGAATCGAGTCGGCGCGCGCGCCTTCATCCAGGACAATGTTACGGTTCGCTTGATATCCATCTGTTTTTTCCGCACCCTGCGCGACATAAATCATGCCCTGCCAAACGGAGCGGCTCCTGCCTTTGAGCGCACCTTTGAACAACAAATCGCTGCTGGTATGCGGCGCAAGATGATTCTGCTGCGTATCATGATCGAGATGCTGGGTGCCGTCCGTGAAATAAAAACCGGACATGCGTCCCGTCGCGCCTTCGCCAGCCAGGTCCAATTCGGAAAAGTTCTTCGTCAGCTTCGAGCCGATGGCGCCGAAAATCCAATCGAGGGAGCCATCACGTTCGACGCGAATCCGCTCGTGGCTGAAATTCCAAACGTGCTTGCCCCACGATTGCAATTCCTCAATCTTGAGGCTCGCGTTCTGCATTACTTCGATCTCGACAATGCCGGCATGAAACGCATCGCTTGACTCAGTTGGTGAAGCAGATTCATGGACATAAGTCGCGCTTGCGCCCTCATCAATTAATATCAATAGATGCGAGATGTGAGCAAGGTTTTCGCCCGGTCCCCAAAGGATGCTGTGAAAGGGTTGTTCGACTTTTGCATTTTTGGGAATGTAAAGTACAACGCCATTCTGTGAAAATGCACCTGCCAACGCCGCGAATTTGCCTTCTTCCACATTGACGGTTTGACCGAGAATCTTTTCGAGGATATCCGGGTGTTTTTCCTGCGCCGTCTTGAAATCAGTAAAGATCACGCCTTGCTTCGCAAGCGAGGCGTTCAAATCAATCTTCGAGCCGCCGGGATATAAAACAATCTGTCCACCTTGCTGATCGGCGACCAATGGCTTGAGCAAATCGTCAGGCACGGCAGGAAGATGATCGCTTTGGGATGCAAGTTTGAATGTATCCATTGGCAGGGAATGAATGTCTGTGCGGCGCCACGGCTCAAGAGTCGTATCAGGAAGAGTCTGCCGTTTGAACGCGTCCCAGGCGCGGGCGCGGTACGAGGCGACAAGTCCGCTCGAGGCGGGAATGTCTGCTTTAGTAAAGGCAAAGTCCTTTACAGCAGATTCGATGCGTCGAGTTTTGGTGATAACTACTTTTGGTTTTTGTTGCATATTGTGTTCCGATAAACCCTAAGGGTCTTAAAAACCCTTAGGGTCTCTTTCTTTATTATCCTATCGATCCTTCCATCTGCAATTGAATCAGCCGATTCATTTCGACCGCGTATTCCATTGGCAATTCCTTGACGAGCGGCTCGATGAAACCGGAGACGACCATGGTGGTGGCTTCTTCTTCGCTTAGGCCGCGCGACATCAAATAGAAGAGCTGTTCCTCGCCAACCTTACTGACCGACGCTTCATGGCCAATGGTTACATCGTCTTCATCGA
>JBJKOR010000064.1:0-2349 GCA_046707185.1 Anaerolineales bacterium
CAAGAAGATCGGCCAGGAAACGGGCATCCGCGAGGTTGCTTTATCGGGCGGAGTTTGGCAGAATCTCACTCTATTAGGACGAACTTTGTCACTTTTGCAGGCGGATGGATTTACGGTATACATACACTGTCAAGTGCCGACCAATGACGGCGGACTTTCGCTTGGGCAAGCGGTGGTTGCCGCAAGCAGATTGCGAGGATAAGATGTGTTTGGGAGTGCCAGGTAAGATCATTGAGATACACGAGAAGGGTGGACTCAAAATGGCGAAGGTGGACTTCGGCGGAATCTTCCGCGAGGCGTGTTTGGATTATGTTCCCGAAGCGAAGATCGATGATTATTGCGTGATCCATGTTGGGTTTGCGATCAGTTTGTTGAGCGAGCAGGAAGCCATGGAGACGCTCGATTTGCTGAAGGAAATTTCCAATCTCGAAACGGAGTTGGGGCCGGGATGAGGAGATTGCTTCGTCGCTTCGCCTTTCGACACAGCTTCGCTAGTCAGGGCTTCGCTCCTCGCAACGACATGATGTAATCCTATGAAATACGTTACTGAATATCGCGACGCGGCGTTGGTCAAAGGCGTGATCGAAGAGATTCGCCGCAGCGTGAGGCGTCCGTGGACGATGATGGAAATCTGTGGCGGCCAGACGCACGCCATCGTTCGTCACGGACTCGATCAATTGCTCCCACCAGAAATCGAATTGGTGCACGGGCCGGGCTGCCCCGTATGCGTGACTCCACTCGAGCTGATCGACAAAGCCCTTGCCATTGCCTCGCGTCCGGACGTGATCTTTTGTTCGTACGGTGACATGCTGCGCGTGCCCGGCTCGGGGCGTGACCTGTTTTCGGTCAAAGCCCAAGGCGGCGACGTGCGCGTCGTTTATTCTCCGCTGGATGCAGTGACGCTGGCACAACAAAATCCTGATAAGCAAGTTGTCTTCTTTGCAATTGGCTTCGAGACGACCGCGCCGCCGAATGTAATGAGTGTTCTGCAGGCGCAGCGACTCGGCTTGAAAAATTATTCCATTTTGGTTTCGCACGTGCGCGTGCCGCCTGCCATCAATGCAATCCTTTCGTCGCCGTCGAATCGCGTGCAGGGATTTTTATTGGCGGGTCATGTCTGTGCCGTCATGGGATATCACGAATATCCAGCGCTGGCGAAGAAGTTCAATGTGCCGATGGTGGTCACGGGCTTCGAGCCGCTCGATATTGTCAATGGAATTTTACAGACGGTTCAATTGCTCGAAGCGCACAAAATCGAAGTTGGCAATGCGTATTCGCGCGCGGTGACGCTTGAAGGCAACCAGCCCGCACAGAAAACCATTCAAAAAGTCTTCATGGAATGTGACCGCAAGTGGCGCGGCATTGGGATGATCCCGATGAGCGGCTGGTGTCTGCGTCCGGAGTTCGATGGATTCAATGCCGAGAAACGATTCGATGTGGAAGCAATCAAAGCCGAAGAATCGCCGTTGTGTATCGCGGGACAAATCCTGCAGGGCTTGAAGAAGCCGCATCAGTGTTCTGCATTTGGAACGGTTTGCGATCCCGAGCATCCGCTGGGTGCGACCATGGTTTCATCCGAGGGCGCATGCGCGGCGTATTATAAGTATGGAAGGTGAAGGAAGAAGTGGAATCCGCAAGTTCTACTTGCAGTAGGTCCAGAAGTAGAACTTCTGGAATCCGTTTGGAGTCAAGCGTGAATGTTTACAAGCCCTATCCACATAACCCGCCTCATTGGTTTGTCTCCAATGCGATCTACATGGTGACAGGTTCCACACTTTCCAAAAGGCCGCTGCTTGATTCGGAAGAAAAACGAGCCAACTTTTGCGAGACGCTGATTGAACGAGCCAACATTCTGGGCTGGGCGCTCCACGCCTGGGCGGTGATGAAAGGCCATTATCATTTCATCGCCCAAAGCCCTGAAAATGCGTTTTCGCTGAAAGCGTTGGTTCAAGGGGTTCATTCGATTAATGCAAAATTTGTTAATCGGATGGATAAAACTCCAGGCAGAAGAGTCTGGTATAACTATTGGGATACTTGCCTTCAGACAGAGAGTTCTTATTATGCGCGATTGAATTATGTAATTCTCAATCCGGTGAAACACGGACTTGTACAGAATCCAGAAGACTATCCGTTTTCGAGTTACAAGTACTTTATCGAGAACACCGAACCGGATTTTCGGAGAATAGTTTTGTCCCAGTCTGTGGATGATTTAGGAATAGCCGACGAGTTTTGAAGGAAGAAAATTTCCCGAAGTAGAACTTCGGAGTCCGAGAAGGAAGAAAAATTCCCGAAGTGGAACTCAGGAGTCCGAGAAGGAAGAATATGTCTGACGAAACCGTAAACATCGAA
>JBJKOR010000065.1:0-20493 GCA_046707185.1 Anaerolineales bacterium
CCTAAAAGCAATCGGCGGTTGCAGTATAAAGAAAGTAGGCATCAATGGGAATACAAGATGATATTCTGTCCATATTCAAAAGCGCTTATAACCAGCGCACCAAACTGACAGCGTATTCGCAATCAACATTTTATAGTTAGTTCAACCGGGATTGATCCGGCGATTCTGTCTTCCGCAGTTTCGTTTTTGCTCACCTCCACCGCATCAATCCTTAATCGTTGGGTGGCTGTGATGGAAGAGAAGGAGTTGTTAACGTAAGCGAGATTGGTTCAGTACTCCGCGTTGGCCGTCGCGTTATCGTTACTGGAATGGCTGGTGCAGGCAAGAGCACATTTGCACAACAGCTATCGGTGAAGACCGGCCTTCCAGTGATTCATCTGGACGTGCACTTCTGGAAGCCGGGCTGGGTGGAGCCATCAGATACGGAGTGGCGTGATGTCCAGTCCGCGTTGCTCGCAGGCAAGGAGTGGATTGCCGATGGTAACTATCCCGAGACGCTGGACCTGCGGCTCGAGCGGGCGGATACGGTCGTGTACCTCGACACGCCATGGTGGCTTTGCGCAGCGCGAGCGTTCGTGCGTGGGTTACGTCGTCCAGAGGGTACCCAGTTGCCTGATGGCTGCGAAGATACGGGATGGCGACGGTTGCGTGACGAATGGTGGTTGGTGTGGCGCGTCTGGTTAGGGCGGAGGTCTGAGCGCGAGCGAGAGTTGGCGATCGTGGCGCGGCATGGAAACCATGCGGCGTTGCACGTTTTGCGTTCCAAACGAGCCGTCCGACAATTTCTTGACAACGTCTAGCTGTTCCCGCCGTATCAATCCTTAATCGTTAGGCAACCCCTTTCAATTTATGAGGAAATGTTCAACGTATGAAACCAGAGAGATTATCAAGAGATACCGTTTACGAAAGTCCTTGGGTGAATCTTTATCTTGATAAAGTTCGCTTCCCAAATGGTCACATAATTGAGAAGTATCACCTATTAGATTTTCCCCATGCCGCAGTGGCTGTCATTGTGGAAAATGCTTCAGGAAATATTGTTTTTGTTAGCATTACTCGTTACACCACTGGGTTGACGGACTGGGAATTACCAGAGGGCGGAGTAGATGTTGGTGAAACTGAAATCGAGGCAGCTAAGCGAGAAGTATTAGAAGAAACTGGATATACGACAAAAAATCATCAATTGGTTTATTCGTACTACCCAATGAATGGAAGTTGTAACAAGCTATTTCATATCGTACATTGCAAAGCAATTGAACTTGTTCAAGAGTTCGATGAAAATGAAGTAAGCGCAACTCGTTGGTTTACACGAGATGAAATCAAGAAGATGATAAAGGAAAAATCTATTACCGATGGCCCCAGCATAATGGCTTTGTTGCTATGGCTACAAGGTGAGCTTTCAATGTCATAAGGTTGCTTACCGGTGAGTAGCACTTGTCAAGGGTTGGAAAAATGCTTTCTGAGATAAAGGCTTTGGAAGAGCGAGACTTTCCAAGGCTTTTTCGTTTGCGTCCAGCCTCACCCACTTGTGCGGCTAAAGCAAGCCGTTGTGTTTATTCTCCAAACAACTTATCGATAAATCCTTGTTTCTTGGGCGCTTTCGCAATTCCTCTCGGCATTCCCAACAGAACCACCGTGATATTATCGTGGCCGCCGCGCTCATTGGCCCGGTTCACCAAATCCTCCGCCATCGTCTTCAAATTACTGCGCGTGTTGATGATGCGCAAAATTTCATCGTCCCAAATCATATCGGTCAGGCCATCGGTGCAGAGCAGCAGGATATCGCCGGGATGCAGACGCGTGCCTTGATTCTTTTTGGCATCTTCTTCGGATTGGTCCGCTTCGAGATATAAACGAAAGTCCACGCCGGGCAATTCGACGGACCCCAGATGTCTGCGGATGACATGCACATTGGGATGATTGCGCGCTTCATCCGGCGTGATGATGCCTTTCTCCATCGCTTCCTGGACCCATGAGTGGTCGACCGTTAAACGCTGAATCTTCCCGTCCCGAATCAAATAGATGCGCGAATCGCCGACATACCCCGTATACAACTGATCCTCGACCACCCACGCGCAGACACAGGTCGCACCCATGCCCTGCTGCTCATCCTTGCTCGCCGAACGCGCCGCAATGGCCTGGCTTGCCGAGTCGATGGCAGATTTGATGATCTCAAGCGGATCCTTCCCGTTGCTGTCCGCCACATTCTGAGTGATGTAATCGACCGCCAACTCAGCCGCCACTTCGCCGGCGCGATGTCCGCCAATGCCGTCGGCCACAACCGCAAACACAAGCGGGGACCCCTCCTGGGTCACGAAGGAGGAAACGGCATAGCGGTCTTCATTGTTCCTGCCGCTTCGCCCCGCGTGACTGAGGGCGGCCACGTTCAAATGGGCGCGTGGTGTCCGGTTCATGCTGAGTCTTTTACTCTCGTGATCGTTGGTTCCTCCACCGGCAGTGGATTCTTAAACTGGAAGCGGAAAACCAACTGCCCGAAGTGTATCACGTCTCCATGCTCGAGGACATAGCCTTCTTTTCCTACCGGCACATAATTGACCCACGTCCCGGCAACTGAGCCGTCATCTCGAATATAAAAATTGCCATCTTCACCCTGGGTGATGCGCGCATGGCGCGGCGCAACGGAGGCTTCGTTCAAGACAACACTGGATTGTGCAGAGTCGCTTCCGAAAACAAGCTCGTCGCCGTTGAGTGGAATCGGGTTACCGGTCATAGGCTCGAGGTCCGCGCGGAGGCGGATGAGAAAGCCTTGGGCATTGACCGATTTGGCCAAACCGCTTCGAGGGCGTTTACGCTTCTTTTTATCCTGCGACTTTGATTCGGCTGCCGCGGCAACCGGCTGCGTCAGCGGATCGATGTTGAGGCGCCAGGCTTTACGTATCCGCGCGATGACGGACTGCAAACGGCTGATCAACAGGACCAGCAATACCACAAAGGCCGCCAAGCCGAGCGAACCATACAGAATGTATTGGCGATATTTTCCAACCACCGCGGTGAGTCCGTGCGGCGGCTGGATGACCGTCACGGTAATGGGAAGTTCCATGCTGGTCTTTTCCAACCCCAGCACATCCACGGCTTGCACAGAAAGTTTGTGCTCGCCGCTGCTTGTGAACCCGCTTAGGTCCCAAGTGAATTTATCGAATGGGGGCTTGGTGTTTTTGGCAACGATCTGACCGTCGACCAACAATGTGGTACTGGCCAAAGGCCGCTTATGCCCATCCGGAAATTCAATAATAATATCGATTTCTTGTGCCGATGGCGCGAGCACTTGCGAATATGGATTATCCGCCGGAGGCTGGCGCGTAATCTGCATGGGCGGCGAAACCAGGATCGGATTCGGCGGCTCGATATCCACGTTGAAAGTTTGACTGGCAGACTTAATGGTTTTGCCAGCATGATCGACCTGCACACTCAATGTATGCTGTCCGTTTCCCGATACGGCGGAAGTGTATTTGAGCCGGTACATTTTTCGCAGCGGTGCAAAATAGGTTTCGGGATCGGGGAATGTCTTGGTGGAGGAAAAATAAAAAGCGCCGCCTGTTTGTGTAGCCAGTTGGCTGAAAGCTGCGGCGCTGGTGGTGGCCTGGTAGGCTCCCAGATCGGCCATCCACACAAAAACATGAATCCGGTTTTGCACTGCGCGGGTGATGAGCGGCTGAATTTCGCTGTCCACATTGGGATCATCCATGTGCGGCGTGATGAACAGAACCGCGAGCTTTGCACCGGAATGTGCCCCTTGCGAGGCGGCAGTATCCAGGGCAATCGAGAGCGACTGCAGATTCGGCGTGCTCGCCTGGAAATTGGGCTGGAAGGAATTCAAACTTACCAGCCAATCTTTTACATTGGCATGCGTGATGATCGGCCCGGCCAATGTCACCAGACTCAAATCATCCTGCTGGTCGGCGGGACGCGCCTGCGCCCAGGCGCTCAGCGCCTGCGTGATCCATTGGAAACGCGCTGTGCCGGTCGAATCGCGGAGTCCAAGCGCGGGGCCGGGATTGACCGCCACGACAATTTGTGCGGGGACCGTCAACGCGTCCAGGCTCTTGACCGGAAGCGTTTTGCCGTCTTCGATGACACTCACCGCCTGGGGCGTGAGTCCGCTTACGAAGGCGCCGGAATCGTCGAACACATCGAGAAAGGCCGAAATGGTTGGAAAGCCGGATACATCGGCGGGATACAGAATCACCGCCGACTGTCCCTGCGCGCGCGCAGGCAAGCCCCAACCGAGTAAAAGGCTTAGGCTGAAAAGTATTACTAAAAGTCTACGCATTGTCAGGCAGAGGAACCGGAGTCTGTTCTTCCTGTTTGGGTGCTGTGATGCGAATGTAGGTCAACGTCCACACCGCTTGTACGTAAGCCATCACGAGTCCATTCAGGAACCATGAGATTGGTGCGTAAATGCAGATGATGCACGCGAACACAACAAGCCATGGTGTGAGGGAAAAGCTCACGCTGTTCATGTTGGCGATGAAGGCAAATATCAGTGGTACAAGGACAATGATAAGCGGCAAGGTAATGACGATCGCAACTACGATCCCGATGACCACCGTGATCAACCAGATGATCAGAATCGGGCCGAGGTTCTTCGTCAGCACTTCCCAGCCGCGCCGGAATCCATCCAAAATGGATTTATCTTCCAGCACAATGGCGCGTTCAGCTTGAACTGAAATCAATCCCACAATAATGGACAAGATGAGAATAACGCAGAAAAATACACAAAACATTGCTAATAATAAAAGAACAAAAGGCAAATTTGCGTAGCTATTGGAAATGGATGCTGGGGTACCCATCGGAATCAATATCACCAGAACACCGGCAACCATCGCGATAATTGCAAATACGAACGGTGTGCCAAGTAAAAGCGAGAGCCAGAACACGCGCCAAAAATAGGGCAGGCTTTCTTTCCATAATCTGCCAAAGGTCAATTTCTCCGCGCCTTTGTCCGCTTCCGCTGAACCTTCGATCAAGCCGATACGTCCCATCGTGCCGATAAAAATTTCGACAATGACGATGATGCAGACCACCGCGACGACGATTCCTACGAATTCCCAAATGAAGGTTGGGTTCTCGAATAGACGCGCAAAACGGTATAACGGATCCAACAGCGCTGGAGGCAGGTTCGGCGTTGGGCTGGAGAAACCATTTCCATTCGTTCGAAAGTTACTGTTGAAGTTGAAGTTGCCGCCGTGGCTCGTGCCACAACCGGCAAGGATGCCGAAAATCCACAGCACCTTGAATTTCCACAGAATCTTCCATGATTTGCTTAGAACTTCACCGTAATCCATCGTTCCCTCAAAATATGTTGATATGCGCTTACTTCGGATCTACGTCAATGATTTCCTGATCGCTCTCGCTTGAACCGCTTCCGGATACTGGGAATTTGACCCATTCGTGCAATCCCGCCCATGCCAGGAATAATCCGCCAGCCGCGGTGCCCGTCACTGAAAACGGCACGCCCGCAATGATGCCCATCACCAGGCCCTTGGCAACCGCCGGTCCCCATTCGTCCTTTGCCAAATAGCGTTGGACAAAAGTCGTGGTGAGAAGGCATAACCCACCGACGATCGGCGCAGTGATAAACCATACTTCAGGGCCCGCCAATTCCGGCAGGTTGAAAAGATTGTCCAGGATAACCGTCACCAGTGCGGATAAAGGATGAACCGGCGAGGCTGGAATCGGTCTGCGGTTGAAGGTCAATCGCGGACGGCGGGGTTCAACTTGGTTCGTCATTCGATTCTCCAGTACTAAGTTCCAATCCGAAGCGCCTCATTCCCATTCGATCGTGGCAGGAGGCTTACTGGTAATATCATACACCACTCTATTGATTCCGTGGACTTCGTTCACAATACGATTCGAAACTCTTGCCAACAAATCTTCGGGCAAACGCGCCCAGTCGGCGGTCATGAAATCTTCCGTCGTCACAGCCCGGATGGCGGCCACTTCCTGATACGTGCGCTGGTCGCCCATCACGCCCACCGAATTCACGGGCAGCAAAACCACGAACGCCTGCGACAAATCCGAAGCTTTGCCGATTAATCCGGCTTTGGACAATTCATCCTGGAAGATCGCGTCCGCGGCCCGCAGACGATTCAATCGCTCGCGCGTGATCTCGCCGAGACACCTCACGCTCAATCCCGGACCCGGAAACGGCTGCCGCCAAACCATCCCTTCCGGCAATCCAAGCGCTTCACCGACCGCCCGCACTTCATCCTTGAACAAATATCTCAGCGGCTCGACCAGCTCGAATTGCATGTCCTCCGGCAGTCCGCCGACGTTGTGATGCGTCTTGATGCGTTCGGCTTTATTTCGATCCGGCGCCGACGATTCGACCACATCCGGATAAATTGTCCCTTGCACGAGAAACCTTGGCGAGCCAAGCTGTTTGGCTTGTTCTTCAAAAATGCGAATAAATTTTTCGCCGATGATTCTTCGCTTTTGTTCCGGTTCTATAACACCTTTCAATGAATGAATAAAATCGTCGCTGGCATCTACGGCGATTAACTCGGCATGCATCTTCTCGCGGAAGGTGGAAATAACCTGTTCTGGTTCGTCTTGACGCAACAAACCTGTATCAACAAAAACGGCGACCAATTGATCGCCGATGGCTTGATGAACCAGCGCGGTCGCGACCGACGAATCGACTCCGCCGCTCACCGCCGATAAGACGCGTTGATTTCCAACTTGTTTTTGGATTCGCACAATCGAATCTTCGATAATGGACGCCGGAGTCCATTCCGGTTTTGCTTTGCAAATTTCGATTGCAAAATGCTTGATGACTTCCGATCCATTTGGTGTATGTTTCACTTCAGGATGGAATTGCACGCCAAAATATTTCCGTTGCATGTCACCGATGGCGGCATAAGGGCTGTTTCCGCTTTTTGCTAGCGCGATAAAACCGTCCGGCATGCGCGTAATGCGGTCGCCGTGCGACATCCAAACGCGAGAGAGATTGGAGATTAGAGGATTGGAGAGTAGTGAGGTTATCTCCGCGGAACCATATTCACGCTGAGCCGAGGCATCCACTTGACCGCCGAGGGCGTGCGTCAGGGCTTGCATCCCATAACAAATGCCGAGGATGGGCAAACCCGAATCGAAAATATATTTTTGGATATACGGCGCATTCGACTCGTAAACGGACTTTGGTCCGCCGGAGAGGATGAAGCCTTTGGGATGAATGGACAAAACTTTTTCCGCAGGTGCGTCCCACGGAAACAATTCGCAATAGACATGCGCCTCGCGCACGCGCCGCGCGATCAGTTGAGCATATTGGGAACCGAAATCGAGAATGGCAATTGAATTCATAAAATTCGTTTGTGCAGGGACATGGCGGGACGGTTTTTCGTCAAGGTTTTGCCGACCGCTAAGCCCTACATCACATTATTCACAGAATACAATCTTTCCATCATCCATCGAAGCGATGCACGCCAGCGACTCAACTGGGATATTCAGTTGCTTCAGCGCCTCACGTCCGCCCTCGAAGTTCTTCTCGATTAATGTGCCAATGCCAATCACTTTTGCACCCGCGGCTTCTGCAAGCCGGACCAGTCCGAGGATGGTCGCGCCGGAAGCGAGGAAGTCGTCGATGATGAGAACCTTTTCGCCGCCCGCCAGATATTCCGGCGAGATGATCAATTCCACCATGCGTCCTTTGGTATGCGATGGCGCCAGCGTCAAATAGACTTGATCGGGCATGGTGACCGGTTTGGTTTTACGCGCATACACCACCGGAAGTCCGAGATGAAGCGCCGTGGTCAGCGCGGGGGCGATGCCGGAAATTTCCGCGGTCAATACCTTGGTCGCGCCGAGATGCGTAAAGCGCCGCGCAAGCTCTTTTCCACATGTATCCATCAGCCCCGCGTCGACTTGATGATTGACGAAGCTATCCACTTTGAGAATCCCGCCATCGAGCACCTGCCCGTCGCGCAAAATGCGATCCTTAAGTTCTTCCATGAAACTGTCTCCTGAGTTTTAGTATAGACAAATATTTTACAACAATCATCCCCTCCATGCCAGTTGATTCATCTTCAAGTAAAATTACCACATGAAGACTCTTCGGACAATTCGTTGGGAAGGTATTATTCTGGTCATTCTGATCATTCTTCTTGCGCTGGGCGTGTTGATCCAAGCCAACCCCGGCAACAAAACCCCGGCCCGCGACTCCGGAATTTTTATTTATATCGGCAATGAGATTTTGCACGGCAAGCTGCCTTATCGCGACGCGTGGGATAACAAGCCGCCCGCCATCTTTTATCTTGACGCGCTCGCACTGTGGATCGGCCGCGGCACGCGTTGGGGAATCTGGTTCATCGAAATGCTTTCGCTCATGCTCGCGTTGTATCTCTCCTATCGCCTGATGAAGGACTTATGGGGCACATGGCCGGCTGTATTTGGCCTGCTTCTATGGGCTTACGAACTGGACACCACTTTGTTGGGCGGGAACTTAACGGAGGAATACCCCCTGCCGCTGCATTTTCTATCCTTGATTTTATTTTTGCAATTATTGAAGAATCCCGCGAACAAGCTCTTCAACTTTTTGATCGGTACTTTGTTTGCGATTGTATTTTTATTCAGGCCGAATAACGCCATCGTGGAAACTGCCATCGTGATCGCTTTGATGGCTGCACAGATTGGCCAGAAGGATTATCGTAACCTGTTCTCGCATCTTCTCTGGATGGGGATCGGCGCGATTCTCCCCCTTGGCCTCACCCTCCTTTACTTCTGGTCGCAGGGAGATGTGCAAGGTCTGATCGACGCGTCCATTCTATACAACATCACGTACGGTACAACCCGCTTCACGACATCCTCTCCGCTGACGTTTGGATTTGCTCTTTTGCGCGCGAGTGCATGGATCATGTTGGTGGGCTATCTCATCGCGCTGTTCGAGACTCTGCACACCCGCGAAAACCGCTTCTTCCATCTTTTCCTGTTGATCGGTTTTCCGATGGCAATTTATCTGAGTGACCCGGCGCAACGGAACTATGTTCATTACTATATGAACTGGCTTCCGTTCATGGCCCTGCTGGGCGGATTGGCTTTTCATTTCTTCCAATCGAGACTTCTTCCAAAAATCAATAACTTCCCCATCCTGAGCGCGACAGCCCTTCTGCTCGCGGTCGTGATCGTCGTCGCGCGTTGGGGAAATCGGGTCAGCGATTATAAACGGGCGATCGGTCACATGCAGGATTGGCAGGAATTCGGCCTGCAGGCCACGACGCCCATTTCAAAATACGTGGATTACCACACCAAGCCCGGCGACTATGTATTATTTTGGGGCGAATACCCCGGCGAGAATTACATGTCCAATCGCGAGACGCCCAGCCCAGTCTTATTCTATCCATTGCAAGTACCATCGAGCATCACAGAGAAGCTGGACGATCAATTTCTGCATGACATCGAAGAAAAGAAACCGGCAATGATCGTGGATATGGCAGGTTTTACGAATTTCTCTCTCGACCCGAAAGTACGCCAAAGTCCAAGCGATCCCGAGGATGAGTGGCCTTATCCGCCTGATAACTTGGACAAAGTGCTTACCTTCATCAGCCAAAACTATGTCTTTAATGGAAACGCCAAAGGGATGAATGTGTACGTCTTGAAGTAAGGATGTGTTACTCGACCAACGCGCTGTTGAATCAATGTCTTGACGGAAACCTTGCGGCGGAGTAATCTTTGAACCATGATGTTCCCCGAACTTTTCATCAACGCCAAAGCCACACTTGGCGAAGGCCCCGTCTGGGATGCCAAGACTCAAACCCTTTATTGGGTGGACATTCTCGAAAAACGGATCTATTCCGGCTCAAAACTTTTTCTCCAACTCGATGACTATGTCGGATGTCTCGCGCCGCGCAAAGACGGCGGAATGGTCATCGCCCAACGCTTCGGCTTCTGGAGCTTCGAGCCGGATACCAATAAATTGATCACGCTCGCCTTCCCGAAAGGCGAACCGTCGAACAACCGCTTCAACGATGGCAAGTGTGATTCGCGCGGCCGCTTCGTGGCCGGATCGATGGACCACAACGAACAGGAAGCCAGCGGTTGTCTATATTCGCTGTCCGCGGAAGGACGCATCAAACGTTTGCTGAAGGACGTCCGCATCTCCAACGGTATTACCTGGTCGCCGGATTTCAAGACCATGTATTTCATCGACACGCCCACCAAGGAAGTGAAAGCCTTCGAGTATGATATCGAAACCGGACAAATTGCCAATCCGCGCGTCATCATTCAATTTACCGATACGTTCGGCTTCCCCGACGGCATGACCTCCGATATGAACGGCAATCTTTGGATCGCGATGTGGCGAGGGGCGCGCATCACACAATGGTCACCCAAAGGTGAACTGCTCGAACAGTTTGGCGTACCCGCTCTACAGGTCACCTCCTGCGTCTTTGGCGGACCTGATATGGACGAGCTATTCATCACCTCGGCGCGCGTTGGCATGGACGCGGCTTTGCTGAGGAAGTATCCGCAATCGGGCGGCGTCTTCCGCATGAAGACAAACGTTAAAGGAATGCCGACGTTTGAGTTTGGGAATTAAAAAAGCATATGTCATTGCGAGACCTGTGGAACAGGTCGTGGCAATCTCATGTTTTTATGTAACTGACTGTTTGAATGTTAGTTAAGATTGCCGTACTGCAGCGCTTCGACTTCGGGTCTCAGCCCTCCGCTCAGCGCGATGGCTGCTTGCAATGACATTCCGCAATAAAATCTTCCCTATCGGGAGATTTTGATTCAACTATTTTATAACTTTTTCAGATGTCACTGGCGGTGAAGACGGAATTCCCCTTTGCATTTGCTCTTCCTGCATCACATGGATGCCGTTTTGGATTTGGTTCAGAGCCTTTTCCATCTGTTCCTGCAACTTCGAGAGCGTATCGATGGTGTAATCATCCGCATCGCGGCGGGCATCTTCGGCATCGAGCCGGGCCTGGTTAACGATCTGTTCCGCGCGGCGCTGGGCTTCCACCACAAGATTATCCTTCATCGCCATTTGTTCGGCCTTCTCGCGCGCAAGTGAAATCGTCCGCTCCGCCTCCTCCTGGGCCTGCGCCAGAAAACGGTCGCGCTGGCCGAGAATCTGCTGCGCTTTCTTCACCTCATCCGGGATCACGATCCGCATCTCGTCGATGATCTCCAACATGCGGTCTTCATCGACGACCACGTTATGGGTAAAGGGAACAGCCTTGGCCTCGTTGAACAGTTCTTCCAAACGATCGATCAGTTGCAAAATATCCATAGCTTCACCTCGCTTGGCGGTGACCCTTATTATATATCAATCTCGCAGGTAATTGGGGGGTAAATGCGATTCTCCCATGCTCATGATCTTGTGCTTCAACGCAGACTCGACAAAATCCGGCACCATACTCGAGACATCGCCTCCAAGGGTTGCTATCTCGCGCACGGTGCTGGACGAAAGAAAGGTGTGCTGCTCCGCTGTAATCAGCGCAACCGTTTCGATGTCCGTGGCGAGGCGCTGATTCGCCAACGCCATCCGGAACTCGAACTCGAAGTCCGAGAAGACGCGCAGTCCGCGCACGATTACCTGCGCGCCGGCCTTGCGGCAGAAATCCACCGTCAGGCTACTGTATCCGGTCACTTTGATTTTGGGATTCCCTTTGAAGGCTTCCTTCACCAAACCCATGCGTTCTTCCGGCAAGAACATCAGGGTCTTGAGCGGTTTATCGTAGACCGCCATAATGACCTCATCGAACAGACGCGCCGCGCGTTCGGCAATATCGATGTGACCATAATGGATCGGATCGAACGTGCCGGGGAAAAGTGCTTTAACCATCCTCATCTCCAACGAACAAAAGTAGTTTGAACTTTATGGCAAAACGCCGCCAATATGTCATTCTGAGACGCGAAGCGGCGAAGAATCTCGCTCTCTGGCTAATAATGAACATTCACGAGCGTGCCTACCGAGGCCCAATTATAGAGCCATTCTGCGTCCGGGATACTCAAGTTCACACATCCGTGACTCATCGGCGTGCCAAAGTTGTGATGCCAATAGGTACCATGCAAGCCATAACCCTCATAGAAATACATCGTGTAGGGCACGTTCGGCAGGTAATATCCCGGCCCGGCCATATCCGTGTAACGCAGTTTGACATAGATATGATATTGGCCGGTCACGGTTGGATATTGCCACGTGCCTGTGGAAACGAGGAAGGATTTGACGAGCGTAGTTCCCTGATAAGCATACGTCATTTGCTGGGTGAGATTCACGTCGATCCAGCGTTCGTTATCGTGTACCACCTGCGGCGGTGTTTCCGTTGTCAGGCTTGGATTGGATGTGGCAGCAGGCATATGGGTCATGTTACCGGCTGTGGGCGTGTCTGGCACGATAGATATCGAGATCGAACCGGAAGAGGTCGGCGTGGGAGTCGGCGCGGCTTCTGTGTTCTGCGATGTAGGTACGGGCGTTTCCGTAGGGAGTTCCGTACTTTGCGGCGGGATGGGCGTGTTGGTCGGCAACAGTGCGAGCGTTGGCGTATCCGTTGGCAATGGCGTGGCTGTTTCCGTGGGCGCCATCGTCGGCTGTACCATCACCTGCGGCGTGGACGTGGCTTGTGCTTCTGCAAGCGACAAAGCTGTATAAGTCGGCTTGGCAATTTGAACCTGCGCCCACACTTTGGCATGTGCTTCTGTGGGCGCAGGGTTGTTCATCAGAGATGCAACGACTGGCGATGAACCGGCAGCCCAAGCCACAGCAACGCATAAGATACAACCGATGCAGATCAATAGAATGGCGAGAACTCGATGATTGCGTTTTGGTGCGGGTTTGACCTCGCTTCTTTGCAAGCCTTGGGCGGGCACGGCTTTCTCAGGAGTTGGTCCCGGCTTGGGACTTTCCCGCAACCTGCGCTCCGCCCATTCCATCCCCTGATGAGCGCGTTCGCTATTCGGGTTGATCTTTAACGCTGTTTGGAGATATTCCACACTGGCACGCGGGCTGGCTACGGCGGCGAGGATCAGCCATGGATCCTCCATGTTCGGTGCGAGCGAGGCAGCGCGTTCCGCGAGTTGACGCGCTTCGTTCCGGTTGCCATTTCGAAGAGCTTCGCGTGCCTTTTCCACCAATAAACGAGCATCATTGAATTGTGCGTTCATGGAAGGTCAGTTGGCGTGGGTGTTGGTTCTATATTTTCGTTATTGACAAAACACAGGATACCATTGACAACCCCATCGGCTACCAGGTCGGTGTGCTGGGTCAGGATGTTCCGATCCAAATTGAGGAAACCGGTCTCGATGATGGCGGCAACGGTATTGGGATCGATTTCACTGAAGGCGTGATAGCTGGTCATATCGGGCGTGATGCTGTTGGCATGGAAGGGCAGGCCGGTCGCGGCGTGATAGCGATCGATCAAACAGGCCAGCAGGCGGTTGGCTCGATTGAGATCGCGCGTATCCATGGCCGCGGCCACTTTGAAGCCGGTTGCTTCGGGGTTGATATATTGGCAGGAGTCGTTATGAATCGAAACCAGCGCCACGGCGCGATATCCGTTGAGGCGCGTATCGAACTCGTTGAGCAAATCCACCTGGTAATTGAGTCCGGCCAGGTCTTTCGTCAACTTTTGCACCACAAGTTTGGCGATCTTGTAGTTGACCTCAGCCTCGGTCAACGTGACGTTGCCGTTGGCATCCATACAAACCGCGCCGGAATCATTCCCGCGATGTCCCGATACGATTCCGATTCTCAGTGTCGGTACGACAGGATTCGATGGGTTGTTGCTCACCGCTTGGGGAGTCAGCAATACAGCCAGTTTGTCCGAAAGAGATATGGTGGAGAGACTGTTGGGGGAAAGCGAGGTGAAGAGCGTCGCCAGCAGGATTGCGAAGGCCAGCGTTGGCAGGATGGCATTGACTGATTTGCGCCGCCGCGAGGCGGTACGGGAAGCGCGCCGCACTGGAGGAGTTTCCATGGTTATTTCATTGATAGTAATCAATTGTAGAACAAAAGGCAAGGGCGTTTGGCGTTTTTGAGTATTGGCATGGTTTTCTAAAAGTCAGGGCAAACATATTTTTGTCCACTAATTTTCGCGAATTCTTTTTAACTTCGCGTGGATTAGCGTAAATTCGTAGATAAATCTTAACTTTGAGAAAGCCATGTGAGTATTTGTTAGCGAATACAGACAGGCAGGAGATTTCGCCGCAAAGATACAGACTTTTCCTTTCAGCCTTTCATCTTTGTGAGGCCACAGCTTGTTTTCTCAATATTATCTTGACTTTGCTCCGCCGCGAAAGTATGATGAAAAAACTATGACGGCACACATCGAATCCGAACAAGTACGCCAGGCCATGCGCCAATGGGCCTCCGGCGTAACCATTGTCGCTGCGGCGCATGAAGATGAAAAACATGGAATGACCGTCAGCTCGTTTACCTCCATTTCGCTCGATCCGCCTCTGCTCATGGTGGCGCTGCAAAAGACCACGCGCACATCCAAATTGATTGCCCGCGCCCAAGCCTTCGGCGTGACCATCCTTTCTGCAGGCCAGAACGAAATCTCAGATCGCTTTGCAGGCCGCGGCGACGAATCGATGGATCGCATGGAAGATATCGAGACCGAGACGCTGAGCACCGGCGCACCGTTCATCAAAGGCGGCCTCGTCTATTTCGATTGCCGCCTCCGCCAAACGATGGAAGCCGGAACCAGCATCATATTCCTCGGCGAAGTCGTTGCCGTGAAACAGTTCGAAAACCAGCCGCTCGTTTATCACGATCGACAATATAAACGCATCTCCTGGTAGCGCAAGAAATGCGGGAGGAATGAATAATGGAAGACAAATTAACTTCGCAAGAAAAGCAGACGCTGCTTCAGATCGCACGCCAATCGCTCGAACTGGCTGTGCGCGGCCAGAAGCTTACGCCATTGGACAAATCGGCATGGACGCCGCGCTTGGGCGAAATCGGCGCATCCTTCGTGACCCTGACCGTGCGCGGCAATCTACGCGGTTGCATCGGCGCCCTGGAACCGTACCAGCCCCTGGGCGATGATGTACGCGAACATGCCATTGCCGCGGCCTTGGAAGATCCGCGCTTTCCGCCGGTCCAGCCAAAAGAATTGGATCAAATCGAGGTCGAGGTCTCCCGCCTCACGGTCCCGACCCGGCTCGAATACAGGGACACGGACGATCTGCTTGCAAAATTGCGGCCCAACGTGGACGGCGTCATCCTGCGCGATGGATTTCGTCGAGCCACCTTCCTGCCGCAGGTTTGGGAGAAGATTCCGGATAAAGCCGAGTTTCTCACAGAGTTGTGCTACAAGATGGGAGCGGCAGGAAACGTCTGGAGACAAAACCATTTGGAGGTCTTGATCTATCAGGTGGAAGAATTCCACGAGTGACGATCATCCCGCCTGCCTGACTGATTTTATTCCTGACCTTGTTTTTCCATCAGCTTTCTTCTTGACAAGCTGAAAAGTTGTCATACAATTCGTTCGTAATTCTGTTGGCAATGGAGTATCATCAGTGAAATCATCATTCTTTTTGTTGTCTTTGAAAAGCATAACCAAAGGCGCTGATCTTCAATCATACGTACTCGAAGGTCGGCGCTTTTTCTTTTTAATCCATGGCGTTCCACAGGAGGCGGCATAAGAATAATCCCATCCAAGAATTGTCTGCTAGATTACCATCATATAAACCAATACATTCAAGGAGATTAGAATGAGTAATATCGATACTGGGGCAACTGCCCTGGTGCTTGTCAGCGCGGCTTTGGTCATGCTCATGACGCCGGGTCTGGCGTTCTTCTATGGCGGATTGGTGCGCCGCAAGAACGTTTTGACGATCATGATGCAGAGCTTTGTTTCGATGGGTGTTGTCACCATCATCTGGGTCTTCGGCGGATTCAGTTTGGCATTTGGCAAAGACATCGGCGGAATCATCGGCAATCCCGCACAGTATTTTGCCTTGCGCGGCGTGGCAGGCGATGTTATGCAGATTCCAGGCTCCACGCATACTATTCCCCTGATGGCGTTCTTTGTCTTCCAGGAAATGTTCGCAATCATCACCCCGGCCTTGATCACCGGCGCGTTTGCTGACCGCGTCAGTTTCAAAAGTTATTTGATCTTCCTGGTGTTATGGAGCTATCTCGTTTACATTCCGTTCGCTCATTGGGTTTGGGGCGGAGGTTTCCTGCAGCAGATGGGCTTTGCCGACTTCGCAGGCGGCATGGTCGTCCATGCCAGCGCCGGTTTTGCCGCATTGGCATCTGTATTGATCGTTGGCAAACGCAAGCTCAAGAAGGATGAGAAAGTTTTGCCGCACAACATCACCTATGTAGCGCTCGGCGCGGCCTTGCTGTGGTTCGGCTGGTTTGGCTTCAACGGTGGAAGCGCCCTAGGCTCGAACGGTCTGGCCGCCGTCGCGTTCGTGAACACGGATGTAGCCGCCTCGCTCGCGATGATCACGTGGATGATCCTGGATTGGATTCGCCTCGGAAAGCCCAGCATGGTCGGCGCGCTGACCGGTTCGGTCGCCGGATTGGCAACGGTGACACCCGCCGCCGGTTTTGTCGAACCTGAATGGGCAGCTGTGATCGGCATTGTCTGCGCACTGGTCTGCTACACCGCGGTCACGTGGCGCTCCCGCATGGGCTGGGATGATGCTTTGGATGTTTGGGGAGTCCACGGTGTGGGCGGAGCAATCGGCATTCTCTTTGTGGGCATCTTTGCCGGGTCAGCCATCAACAAGGTGAGCGGATTGATCGGAGGCGACACGCATCAGTTCCTTGTCCAATTATTGGGCATGGTCATTGCCGTGGTCTATTCGTTCGTATTGACATATATCCTCCTGCGCTTGATCAACTTATTCATACCGGTGCGTGTGTCCGAGGACATCGAAACGAACGGACTGGATAAGGGAATCTTTGGCGAAGACGCCTATGTAGAGTAGATCGAAACCGATTCGAATAAACGTTCCGTTTGGCAATGATCCAAACGGAACGTTTGATTTAACACCAGTGTCTCTCTTGCAAACAATTCCCACTTGTCTCTTGGGCGTGCCTATACTACAATCAACTCATACAGGCAAACCCATGGCCGAAGACGAATCCCAGGAGACCACTGAAAATACAGTCCAGGATACTGGTCAAGACACCATGTTCCAGGACGCGGTCAACGCACTGCGCGAGGGGAATAAATCCCGCGCCAGGGAGATCCTGACGCGCCTGCTGAAAACCGACCAGAACAACGCAACCTATTGGGTGTGGATGAGTGCCGCGGTGGACACCAGCAAGGAACGCGTCTATTGTCTGCAAACCGCTCTCAAGCTCGACCCGGAAAGTGTATCTGCGAAACGCGGCCTCACCCTGCTGGGTGCCATTCCCCCCGATGAGAATGTCCAACCGTTCCCGCTCAACCATCCGCGCGCTTGGGAGGAGAAACTCATAGCGGAGCAAAAACAATCTCGATCGGCAGGCGCCTCCAATCCGATATTGAGGCTGGCGCTTATCATTGTTGCCGGAATAGTTATCTTGGGTCTGGCCGTGGGCGTCTTCTTCCTGCCGCAGCAAAGCAACAATCCTTTCTTCCGCGTCTTCGACACCAATACGCCCGGCCCTTCACCGACCTTCACCGCCACGCCGACCTTTGTCAACGAGACGCCGCAGGCAATCACGCCCACTTCCGGACCGATCTCACTCGCTGAGGCGCTTGGCATTTCGTATACCGCCACACCGCTGTATGTCAACACGCCGCGCGCGCCGCAATCGGCAGACCAATACAGCGTTGCCATGGCCGCCTATCAAAAAGGGGATTGGGCTTCCTACATTCTGAACATGCAACAGATCGAATCGCTCGAACCGAACGCCCCGGATGTGCCCTATGACATCGGCGAGGCATACCGCTTTCAGGGCAATTATAAAAACGCTTTGGGCGCGTATACCGCTTCGCTTCACATCGACCCGAATTTTGCCCCGGCATATCTTGGCATGGCGCGCGTCGATCTGGCCGAGAACCCTGGCCAGGATGTAACTTCCTTGTTGGATACCGCCATCAAGGATGACCCCAATTACGGCGAGGCCTATCTCGAGCGCGCCAATTATTATCTGGCTCACAGCCAGCCGGACCTGGCATTGAGCGACCTCGCTACAGCCGTCAAGTTGATGCCCAATTCTGCGTTGGTCCAGTTGGCGTATGCCCAAGCCTATCTGGCGCAGGGAAGCATAGATCAAGCCCTGGCCGCCGCGCAAAAGGCCAACCAGATCGACGAAACGCTCTTACCGGCGTATCTCGCGCTCGGGCAGGCAAATGTCGCCAATTCCGATTGCCCGGATGCGATCCAACCGCTCAAAACGTACACAAAATATGATTCGAGCAACGCCAGCGCCTATGCCCTGCTTGGACAATGTTATGAACAAGGCGGCTTGTATCAGGAGGCGGTCACGGCCACAAGCAAGGCGATCTCGCTCGATCCAACGCAGCGGATGGCGTATCTCTATCGCGGACTTTCGTATCTCGAATTGAATAACGTTTCCGGCGCCGAGAGCGACATCCGCGGCAATATTGGGTTCTTCCCCAATTCATTCGAGGCCAACCTCGGCCTGCTGCGCATCTCGTATCTGCAAGAACATTACGGCGATGCCTTCCTGCGCATCCCGAGCTTGACCACCCTGGCGCAAACCGATCAGCAAAAAGCGCTGGTGTTCTATTGGACAGGATTAGTTCAGGAAAAGCGCGGCGCGACCAAAGAGGCGATCACGGCGTGGAAAGCTTTGCTCGCCATGTCATCCGATGTGATGACGCCGCAAATGCATGATGACGCGGTTCAGCATCTCGACGCGCTGACCACGGTCACCCCTACGACCACCGCCGCTACGCTGACATCCACACCGGCCACCACCACCGGCACGTTGACATCCACATCGGTCATCACGCCAACCTTGGCTTCCACCCCGACTCCGGCCGCCACGCAAACGCCAACGCCAACGAGCACGCCGTAACATTGAATTCGATAGCACGCGGAATACGCGGCTTAAACAGATTCTCGCGGAATCTTTAAAAGGGATTTAGACAGACCGCCTACTCAAAACATAGGCGATGAACCGTTAGAGTTTTGTGCATCATTCCCAATAAGGAAGATAAAGTCACGGTGGTGGACGCGAGTTGCCAACTTTATGATGTAAAATAAGGTCATGGCATCTTATCCTTTCAATATCACGCGCTTGGTTGATATTTGCCGCCAAAACGATGTTTCGATGATTGGGGTTTTTGGCTCGATGGCGCGCGGCGAAGCCAAAAAGAAAAGCGATATTGATTTGATCGTCCGTTTTTCGAAGCGAAAGAGTCTACTTGCGGTGGTGCGATTGGAACGCGAACTCTCCGAAGCGATGGGTCGCAAAGTAGATTTACTGACCGAAGCCGCCATCAGTCCTTATTTGCGCGAACGGATATTGAAAGAGATGCAGGTGGTGTATGAAAAAGGATGACAGCATTTATCTTCGCCATATCCTTGATGCCATCACCATTATTGAAGGATATTTGCGTGGAATAAACGAGAGCAAATTCAAGGCAACCAGTTTGCTTCAAGATGGGGCAATTCGACAAATCGAAATCATCGGCGAAGCAGTGAGACATATTTCAAAAGATTTGCGAAAGACTTATCCTGAAGTACCATGGGAAGATATCGCAGGAATGCGTGATAAACTCATTCACGATTATTTCGGCGTTGATCTTGAAAAAGTTTGGCTGACTGCGAAAGAAGATTTGCCGCCGCTCAAGAAAAAAGTTTTGGAAATTTTAAAAGATTACGGGCAAAGATAAGATTATGAGGGGGACGCGAGTTGCAAAATGCCAATGAGTGGAGTTAAGCACGGAGATGATATGGAACAAAACCCAACAACTCTCTATATAGCAATTTGTGGCGCTATTCTTTCAACAATAGCTATACTTTGATGCACGAGAAAAGCAATATCGATCAAGAAAATATCCGTTAAAGAATAATTGATATATGACGCAAAACATTTCCATCGGGGAACGAAAATCACCTGTTACCAACTACCAACAATTCTCATTCCCTAAAACCGAATATTGACTATAATCGGCTTCGCGTCAACCATCCTTTATCCCCACCGAGAGAACCTATGAACGCCCGAATCAAACTGAATATCCGCCGCGCCACCTCCGCCGACCGAGCCGAATGGCTCAGAATGCGTCACGCTCTATGGTCGTACGACGAACTCGAAACGCTGGAGCATGATATGGATGCTCTCCTCGGCGATCCGCTGACCCCGGTCTTCGTCGTGGAGCGAGGCGATGGAAAACTCGGCGGGTTTATCGAGGCCGGGACGCGCAAGTACGCCGATGGCTCCACCAGCAGTCCGGTCGGCTATATCGAAGGCTGGTACGTCGATGACGATTTACGCGGTCGAGGAATTGGCAAGGCGCTCATGCAGACCGCCGAGGATTGGGCGCGCAGCCTCGGCATGACCGAAATGGCATCAGACACGTGGCTCGATAACGAGATCAGCATCCAGGCGCATCT
>JBJKOR010000066.1:0-5172 GCA_046707185.1 Anaerolineales bacterium
TCCGCAAACTTGAACTGCTTTTGTAGTTTTGCAGGCTCAGGATAGACTATTGCAGGAATACCGTTGCGGCGCAGTTCCGCAGCCATCGCATAAGATTTCAGCAGCAACGAACGATCGAATACAGTCACCAACACGGACGCCGGGCTGGGAACGAATTCCGGCAGCAAACCTTTTTCCTGCAAAATGATTCCGATTACTACATCACCCATCGCAAAACCCACGCCCGATAGCGGCTGTCCGCCCACATCAGCTAAGAGATTATCATATCGGCCGCCGCCGAGAATGGCACGCTTCAACGAGCCGCTCATTTCATAAGCCTCGAAGACGGTTCCGGTGTAATACAAAAGCCCGCGTACGATGTTCGGATCGAACTTGACATACTCTTTGACGCCCAACGCATCCAGCGCATCAAATAGCCGGACAAGCTGTTCACTGTTCTTCCACAAATCGAAATTGGCAAGAATATTCTTGAGCACGTCCAACTGTTGTTGAGTGAGGCCAAGTTCCAGAGCGTATTCATCCCAGGCTTCGGGTTTCATCTTCGAGCGGCGGTCTATCAAGTTGGAAACATCGAGCCGCTTGGACTTCTCGATCTCCAGCGCGTCGAACCGGGAATCCATCAGACGGCGATCATTTACGAAAATGGTAGCCTGCTCCGGCGTGAGTCCGACCGAGCGCAGGAACGTGGCCGCGACCGCGATCAATTCCGCGTCAGCTTCCGGCGAATCGACTCCCAGCATGTCCACATTCCATTGGAAGAATTCGCGCGTGCGTCCCTTCTGCGGCTGTTCATAACGCCAGAACGGGCCAAACGACCACCAACGCAAGGGATACGTCAACTCGTTTTGTTTGGCAGCGATCATGCGCGCCAAGCTCGGAGTCAGTTCGGGACGAAGCGTCACCAAATCTCCGCCGCGGTCTTCGAACACAAAGGATTGCTTCTTGACCAATTCCTCGCCAGACTTGGCCGCATACAGGTCGATAGATTCAATGAACGGACCATCCCATTCCTGATAGCCAAAAACCCGCGAAGCCATGCGTACTTTTTCATAAACAAAGTTTCGCAAGGCCATCGTCTCAGGATAGAACTCACGCGTGCCTTTTACAGATGAAATAACATTCTTCATAAACAAGTTGCTCCCATTGGATTGAACCGCATTTTAACATACTTCATACAACTCAACTACTCGGACATTTCAGCCCGATAAGTTTTCATGGTGCTGTGGTATATTTGGCGTGCCAAACCACGAAGGAGAGCAACCTTTATGCAAATCAATTATCAGGAAACCAGCAAGGATTTACTGACCCGTATCGACGTTCACGAAAAATACGGCGCCCGCAACATCGACCAATGGACGGTCGAGGTATTGAATCCGCAGCCGGGCACGAAGATTTTGGACGTGGGCTGCGGTGCAGGCAAGCAATGCTTTTTATATAGCGATTTCACCAAACGCAAAACCGAAATCGTCGGCGGCGACTTTTCCAACGAACTGCTCAATATGGCGCGCGCCAAGAACGCCGAACGTGGCGACAATATCAAATTCTTGTTTTTGGATTTCAACAAGCGCTTCGACTTTGCGGATGATACGTTCGATCTCGTTTCGTCGGCCTTTGCCATCTATTACGCAGCCAACCTCGACTTTACGTTTGGCGAGGCGCAGCGCGTCATCAAACCCGGCGGACGGCTTTTCGTCACCGGCCCGCTGCCCGAGAACAAGCAAATGTTCTATGAGATCATCAAAGAAGCGACCAACAAACCGATTCCTCCCATGCCAGGCTCTTCGCGTTTTAAGGGTGAGATCTACAAGACCATCGAAGGCAAATTCTCTAAGACCGAGTTGCTGACGTTCGAGAATCCAATTACCTTCCCCTCGGTTCAGCCTTTTATGGATTACACGCGCGCATCGCTTTCCGAAGACCGAAAACTTTGGACTTCGATGTTCAACAGCCACGAAGAATACGAGGCCCTGATCAGCGAGATCGAAAAAGTGGCGACACGCTGGTTCAAGCGCGACGGCAAACTGGTGATGACCAAAGTCGTCGGCGGAATTTTGGCGACGAAATAGCATAAGGATGTCGTTGCGAGTCTTCGAGAAGCAATCTCCGCGCGAAACAGGAGATTGCTTCGGGAAGAACGTCGCCTTCGGCACGCTTCGCAGCCTCGCAACGGTATGATGTAAATGAATTTCTACGGCAAACGAGTCCTCTTCCTCGGCGCGCATCCCGATGATATCGAATTGGGATGCGGCGCTTTGTTGCATCAAATCGTTAATCATACGGATGTGTTGTGCGTAACCCTTTCAGACAACCAGAAAAATCCATCGCTCAAGAATGTGGTGAAGGAACTTTATGAGAGCATGGCCGTGCTGGAGGTTCCGAAGGAAAAGGTGGTCGTACAGGAGTTTGTCACCCGCAAATTCCCTGACATGCGCCAGGAAGTCCTGGAATACCTGCTTGAACTCCGAAGAGATTTCAAACCTGAGATCGTCTTCACCCACACACGGCAGGATATTCACCAGGACCACAATGTGGTGACCGAAGAAGCTTTACGCGCCTATCGCGGTATCACTGTGTTGGGCTACGATGTTGTTCGCTCATCCTACGGTTTCTTTCCACACTTCCTGGTTGAAGTGACAGAAAAAGATGTCGAGAAAAAGCTCGAAGCGTTATCGAAATACGGTACGTATCACGATAAGTATTATTTCGATCCTGCCCTGCTGCGCTCAACGATGATCCGACATGGTGCGCTGGCGGAGCGTCCATTTGCGGAAGGGTTCGATATCTTACGAATTGTGGGCAGGTTTGGAAATCCAGAATAGGAAGCCGGAAGTGGAGGCGAGATGGAATTCAAATTCCTCTACGAAGAATTGACCAACAGCACGGAGATGATCCGCGCCTTGCTTTCAGGCATTCCACAGAATGACGCGCGTCTCAAACCGGATAACGAATCTTGGTCGGTCCTCGAAGTAATTTGTCATCTTTATGACGAAGAGCGCGAAGACTTTCGCGAGCATTTGGATTTCATCCTGAATCGCCAAAACACCGAATGGCATCGCATCAATCCATCCAAATGGGTGACAGAAAGAAAATATAACGAGCAGGATTTTCAAACCATGAAGGAAAAGTTCTTTGCTGAACGGAAGAAATCCCTGGAATGGCTATACGGGTTGGCAGACACAAATTGGGACAAAACGTATACATCTCCAATCGCTGCAATGTCGGCGGGAGAAATTTTGGCATCGTGGGTCGCCCATGATAACTTGCACATCCGCCAATTGGTCGAATTGCGGCGGTATAGGATTGAAACCATCACACAGCCTTACGATATTCGCTATGCAGGGGATTGGTAGACCTATTGCCAGCGATAAATCATTGCCGATTACAACAATCCTGATTTTATTCATTACAAATCCATCACAGACACATCCATGACTCATAAACAAGTTCTGCCCGGCTTGTTATCCGGCTTGGCCGCGGCGTCCATTTGGGGCAGAATGTACGTGGTCAGCAAGGTCGTACTCAATGTCATTCCCCCATTTACGCTTTTGACTTTGCGGCTCCTCCTCGGCGTGCTCTCTCTGGGAATCGTAATCATGTTAAAGCCCAAAGCACATGTCACAGGCGCACAGGCATGGCAACTATTTCTGGTGGGTTTTGTCGGCTTCGGGGTCTCGCTCGGATTTCAATTCGTCGGCACAAAACTATCCACAGCTTCCAACGGAGCATTGGTCACATCGGCCACGCCAGCGTTCATCCTGATCTTTGCGCCATTTTTGCTGGCGGAAAAAACAACAGCACGCCAAATCATTGCGCTGGCCATCTCCACGTTGGGAGTTCTGGCAGTGATCGACCCTCGCAACTTCGAGCTTTCGCCAACCTTGTTCTGGGGAAACATGAGTCTGCTGGCCGCGGCATTGACGTGGGCGCTCTATTCTGTGTTGGTGCGGAAAGTAACTCGTACAACGGATGTCGTCACATCGACGACGATCATGCTGATGGGCGGATTGCCAAGCGGATTTCTGTTGAGCGGCTGGGAAATCAAGACACAAGGCATCGGGACGATCACCCCTGGAATTGTCGGCGGAATCCTGTTCCTAGGAATCATCGCCACCGCCATCGCCATGTTCCTTTGGAATTACGCCTTTGCCGAATTACCCGCGGCGGTCGCCTCGTTGACGTTCTTCGCACAACCTATCGTTGGCACCATCCTTGGTGCGCTGTTCCTTCACGAAACGATTACGCCCTTATTTCTATTCGGCGGCCTGCTCATTAGTATCGGACTGGTAATTGCAAGTCTCAAGCCATAGATATTGTTATTTGAAAACTTCATCCGTCTTGGCTGCCATGATGAAATCGTTTCGATGCAAACCCTTGATCTTTGGTTCGCCGCCGCGACACGCAACGCATTTCATTTGAGATAGATTTGTCATTATCAGTCTCTAATCGTCCATATTAAGAATAAAGGTCTGCGCGGCTGAACGGCACATTGCTCTTACCAGCGCGGGTCATCTTTGCCAGCAAAGTCTGGTTCACATTGATGCTTCCACTTTCAAAGCCATAGACCGAAGCCGACATATATAAGCGCCATGTGCGATACGTGACTTCATCCGAGACTTTGATGGCCTCTTCGCGGTGGGTCGCCAAACGGTTGACCCAGTTGCGCAGTGTGAGCGCATAGTGTTCGCGCAGGTTTTCCACATCACGCACTTCGAAGCCAGCCGCTTCCGCCATCACATTGACTTCACTGACCGGCTCCAACTCGCCGTCCGGGAAAATATATTTTTGTGAAAAGGCGCCGCGCCCAAAGACACGCTTCGAGAGGAAGTCTTCCTCGTCTGCTTGCCTGGCGAAACGACGCGAGATACCGTGGTTGAGGAACAAGCCGCCGGGCTTGAGCAGGCGATTTGTGTGTGCAAAATATTCCGGCAAGTGACTCTTCCCCACATGCTCGAACATGCCCACGCTGACAAGCTTATCGAACGACTCGTTCTCGAGGTCGCGGTAATCTTTCAATTCAACGGCGACCCGGCCCTGAAGTCCGGCACGAGCGATTTGTTCATCCGCGTAGGCTTTTTGATTTTTGCTCAACGTCACACCGAGCACATTCACTCCATATTTCGACGCAGCATAACGCGCCAAACCTCCCCAGCCGCAGCCGATATCCAACAGGCG
>JBJKOR010000067.1:0-1776 GCA_046707185.1 Anaerolineales bacterium
ATTTGATTAAGTCTGGCGCTTGCCCAAATTTGGGCATCATAATAGAAGAGCTTGTGATCGCGTACACCACGTGCGGCTTCTAGAACAATTTGGGGTGTCAGGTTGAAGACAGGAAAGGCATTTTGCCAATCGCTGAGTTTATCCATGATTTCATCTGCGGAAAGACCCAGCTTCGTCAGTGCAGCGCTTGCGAATTCGGAAAGGCATTGGGTGCTCAAGCAGCCCTTTTCCTCCGCTTCAAGCTTGAGCAAAATGCCAATGGCTTGCTCTTGCCGTGCCTCGTCGCGGGGATCGAACGTATAGATCAAAATGTTAGTATCCAGCAGGATAGAGGGCATGATTAACCTCTTTTGGGTCTGGACCAGCGATTCTGCCGCTCTTCATACAACTGTTCCCGGTTGAATACATAAGCCTCGCCTTGCAGAAGCTCAGGCCGCATCCGAAGTGAACGCGCGTAAGCGATGATATGATCCAGCGCCTGCCTACTGCCTTGGATAGGTGATACAGAGGACTGAGCCTCACGTTCCAATGCCTGGCGGATTACTTCTGCTTCGCTTATGCCTCTCTGCTTCGCTAAGCGTTTAAGTGTCAGATTGTGCCGACGGGGCAGGTATATTTGCTTTCGAATCATGTGTTCGGACATATTGCACTCCTTTATACATTATCATTATACATCATATGCGGAAAGTTTGTATTGTCCCAACGGGTGTATTTTAGTTTTCATAACTGCACTAACAGATGTCCCGCGCGGTATAAATCTGGTATACGGGTATAAATTTCGACCTCAGAATTTTGTACCACACCAGTAGTTCCATTTCCGGCATCTTTTCTAATAATACCGAGAAGATCCAACCGAATTTTAACATGTAGGTTTCGCTCTTTATCGATCTCTATCCGTTCGACCAAAGTATCTACCACCTGCTTCTTTAATAGGAAAACTGAATGTTGCTCCTCGGCTGTTTGAGGAGCAACTGTTTTTAATTCGTCAACGCCAGCTTTCAAATCCGCTAAAAACTCTTCAACACTAGCTTCCCAGTCTTTCCAAGCATTGAGGGTTGGACAAGTCCTGACTTATTACGTTGAGGAGCCAAAAAAGCGTAACAAGTCATTTCACTGGTTACGCTTGGAGGCGGGTGTTGAGCAACCATGTCAAAACCGACGAAATCGCCGCCACCTGTGGCTATTGAGGCTTTTTTCGACCAAGAAATGCCATTCCTGATTGATGCTTGTAGGGTTGGATTTGCGTGGGCATATGAAACTTACATGCGCTTTTTGAACCGAAAGCCATACGAACATTGAACCCCAAATTCTGATCGCTGTATTTTGATCATTACCATGAAAGTTGATTCATTTGCAAACCGAAATCGGGCCATAAGTTTTTTGATTGTCATGCCTCCGTTTACAACGGTGTCAGCTGAATTGCTTTTCCAGGCAAAAAAGCGGCGTAAAATCAAGTCAAACAGCCAAAAAGTTATGCAAAAATGCTGTTCCAAAAGCGTAACAAGTCATTTGACTGGTTACGCTTTTCAACCAAAACGCGTTTGACTTGTTACGCACTGGTTACGCTAAAACGCAACAAGTCGATTCACTTGTCCAACCCTCACTCTATTAGAAAGTGACATCAGCATGCCTGCCAGGCTTGAGTTGCCCCTGTGGATTGCTTGCCTTCAACTTGAAAGCAGTTAGTGCAATTGGAAACCCTGCAAAAATTGTTAGGTCACACATCGTTAGATATGATGGAGCATTATCTGTCTATTGTGCAGATGGATTTGGAGC
>JBJKOR010000068.1:0-1993 GCA_046707185.1 Anaerolineales bacterium
AGAATGTGGCTTTCGTCAAGACGTCTGCTGCACAAACCGTGATTGCCAACTTTACGCTCACAGCCACATGGGCGGTCCCCACCTCGACCTCGCAAGCGCTTGCTACGCCAACCCTTGCGCTTCAACCTAACTTTACGCCAACCTTGACTCCTGTCCCAACTCAAAGCGCCCACCCCGGCGCAACCCAGATTGTCCTTTGCGATGAATATTCCTGGGATGACAACACGGTGGATGTAAATATTCCCGATAACACCCCGGTAACAGCCGGCCAAAGTTTTGTAAAAACATGGAAGATCAAAAACAGTGGTACATGCACATGGGGGGCAGGTTACAAGATTGTTTACGCTGGGTACAACCTTCTGATGTCTGGCCAGCCGCAGGCTTTGCCTTTGCCCGTTGCACCGGGACAAGAGCTCGAAATTTCAGTTAACTTCGTTGCCCCGGCAGCGTCTGGTTCATACCTGAGTGCTTGGACCCTCGCCAATGCCGCAGGCCAAAACTTCTTCGGCAGTGATGTTCAAGGCACACAACATGCCAAACCTCTTTACGTCAAAATTGTTGTGAGATGAACGAAACGCTCAAGCGGGCGATTCTGGATGAGACACGCCGGCTGGGATTTTTCCTGGCCGGCGTAACGTCTCCCGACCCGCCGCCACATTTGTCTGCTTTTGAAAATTGGCTCGCTCAGGGGAGACACGGGACGATGGAGTATTTGGCAGACGAACGCGCCCGCGCTCGCCGCGCAAACCCGCGACTGATTCTGCCGGAATGCAAATCGATTCTCGTGCTAGGTATTCCTTACTCTCCTCATCCCTTTTCCTTTTTTGAAAAGAAGAAGAGCGAGGGGACAAGAGGAAACATCGCATCCTATGCCTGGGGCAATGATTATCACCTTGTGCTTCCCGAACGATTGAAATTCCTCGTTGGTTTCATCGAGGCACAAGTCGGTCATTCTATCCCGAACCGCTGGTATACCGATGCCGGCCCGATTCTGGAAAGAGACCTGGCCCAACGCGCAGGCCTGGGATGGATCGGTAAGAATACATGTTTCATCAATCCGCAACACGGTTCATACTTTCTGCTGGCAGAGATTCTGCTCGGCATCGAACTGGAACCTGATCCGCCATTCCAAACCGATCACTGCGGCACATGTAGACGCTGCATCGAAGCCTGCCCAACGCAATGTATTCTTCCGGATCGAACCATTGACGCGCGGCGCTGTATTTCATATCTCACGATCGAACTGAAAGAGGATATTCCAAGCGAATTGCGTGCTTCCATGAACAACTGGGTTTTTGGGTGTGATATTTGCCAGATGGCTTGTCCTTGGAATCGTTTTGCTGCAGCAGAAGGCGATCCGGCGTTTGCGCCGCGTGAAGACGTTCCTCATCCCAATCTCATCCGTGAATTACAATTGACGCCCGAAGAGTTCAATTGTAAATTCAAGAATAGTCCTGTCAAACGGGCAAAACACCGCGGCTATCTGCGAAACGTTGCAGTGGCATTGGGAAATTCCAAAGATTCATCTGCAACATCTACATTGGAAAAGGCAGCGAACAATCCTGATCCAGTCATACGTGAACACACGAAATGGGCATTGAAACAAATGGAAACGGATCAAAGTTAATGCAAAAATTGCTCATCGCTACGAACAACAAAGGCAAAGTGGAAGAACTTCAAGACCTGCTGAAAGATATTAAAGTCGAATTGGTCACACCCAACAGCATCGGTTTAAAACTTGATGTGGAAGAAAATGGAAACACGTATGCGGAAAATGCCGAAAAGAAAGCCCTCGCATTTGCACGTGCAAGTAATTTGATTTCATTGGCCGATGATTCCGGTCTCGAAGTCGATGCGCTCGATGGTGCGCCCGGACTTTATTCCAACCGCTATCTATCCAAGCCAAATGCTACCGACTCCGATCGACGCGCTTATCTCTTACAAAACCTGAAAGATAAGCCGCGCCCCTGGACAGCGGCCTTTCATGCAACCA
>JBJKOR010000069.1:0-1989 GCA_046707185.1 Anaerolineales bacterium
TGATTAAGTTTGATTTTCCATTAGCTGGTTTTTGGGTCGGTTCGCTAAAACCAGACAATTTCGCAAAAGATCATTATCAGCAAGTTGGTAGTAAATATTCTGTCGCTCCCGGCGTGAGACAAGAATGTTGCTCAGTTCCATGAAGTGCAGGTGCTGTGACGTACTGGGCAGGGAGGCGCCAATGGCATCTGCAATCTCGCTGACGGTTCGTTCCTTCTCCGCTAAAAGCCATAGAATCAACACCCGCTGCGCATTGCTGAACACTTTGCAAAGCGTAGCCTGACGTTCGGCTAGTTCCTGGTTTTCCGAAGACAGAGTTTGTCCCATTCTTGTTTCGCCAATTGTTTGATTAATGAGGGGCGGGTTCACACAAAAACGATTGGGCTAATGTGTGCAGGAGCCGTCATTTGTCGTGGCATTCGGGTTGTAATTTGACGCGCCCGGATTGGTGCAGCCATAAATCGTTGAAGGTGCAGACTTGCACGAGCCATCATCCGTGGTGGCATTCGGGTTGTAGTTTGACGCGCCCGGATTGGTGCAGCCGGAAACCGCTGAAAGCGCAGATATGCACGAGCCGTCATCTGCGGTGGCATTCGGGTTGTAGTTTGAGGCGCCCGGATTGGTGCAGCCGGAAACCGCTGAAGGCGCAGATGTGCACGAGCCGTCATCCACAGTGGCGTTCGGGTTATAGTTTGAGGCACCCGGATTGGTACAGCCGGAAACCGCTGAAGGTGCAGATGTGCACGAGCCGTTATCTGCTGTGGCGTTCGGGTTGTAGTTTGCCGCGCCCGGATTGGTGCAGCCAGGGACTGCCGCGGCGCAGCTCGGATAGGTTCCTGTATAGCCTGCGGGGCATTGTCCGGTCATGGTTATCGGCGCGGCGTTGACTTGGAATGACAGCACAAAAGCCAGCGCACACACCACGATTGCCGACAAGAAGGTCAGCCAACTTTTGCTCTTCATGGTACACACTCCTTTCGTATACTCGAGCAATCAACTCCAAATCGATGGATACTTTCTTATTTCAGGACTTGCTTAATTCATGTATAGATTAACTTTGTCCGCCGTTTTTATCCAGTGATAATTATCACAAAGCCTCTTCGAGTTCTTGATAGTAAGCTATAGAAAAAACCGATGGCAGACGGTTTCCCCATTTACATTCCACCTGACCTGAATTGATCTATCTGCCAATATATTCTTTGCAAAGGAACTTTTGGTGAGAATATGCCAGACTTTGCGGGTGCAAGTTGCTCGCAATCTGCGCCGGGCGATGTAAATCACCAAACGCCTTCGGATGACTTGACATCGTTTTTTTCGTTTTGATGGGGAGTGTCTCATGCTTTCATTCTCGGGCTTTCAGCCTGTTCTCTTCCACTTGATATGGATTTGTGCGTTGTGCGCTTGGCCTCGAGAAATATGTGGTATTATGACCATGCCGATGCAGGAAGGATTTATGCAGGCGGACTCGATACATCGCTGCGTGAAGATACATGGCGTGGCCCAATTCTTTGGAAAACCAGGAAAGGAGAAATCCTGAGCGAAGAGGAAGAAAAGGAGATTTAGTGTTGGGTAAGTTTTGTTCCAACTAGGTGGCCGCTGAATTTGGCAAACCGCGGAATTCGATCATTGCTTTGATCGTTGCAATTGTCAGATAAGTTCGACGCCAATTGGGGATCATTGGAAAGTCCCCGCAAAGAAAAAAAGTTCATAGTTTTTGAGGGCTGGTCAATGTTATTTCATCACTGCATTTAATCGTGAATCGCCCTCACCGGTGTTTGCCGTTACGCGTGAGTTACACGAACATGCATCGAAGCCCTTCAACGTAATGTAACTGCCAGGCAATCTACATATTCATAAGGAGGATGATATGTTTCGTAAGATATGGTGGTACTGGTTAAGCTTGGCTGCATTGGCCGGATTGTTGATCTTTTTGCCCGCCTCCCCGGCGGATGCGACCGAGATCTCCAACGCCGACTTTGCGCCCTTGAG
>JBJKOR010000070.1:0-6219 GCA_046707185.1 Anaerolineales bacterium
CGAACGATCCGCGCCCGCCATATATCCCAACCAATTATGATGATAAATTTCATGGGCCGGTTACCGTCCGCACGGCACTGGCGAATTCATACAATATTCCAGCGGTAAAGACGTTGCAGTTCGTCGGTATCTATGGCGATCATGGTTTTATCGCCATGGCGAAGAGTCTCGGCATCACCACATTAACTCGCAACGATTATGGCCTTTCGCTGACGTTGGGCGGCGGCGATGTCAGCGTGTTGCAAATGACAAGTATGTTTTCGGTGTTCGCCAATAGCGGCGTCAAAGTCCCGCCAGTTTCCATTTTGAAGATCGTGGATTATCAAGGCAAGGTTGTTTATCAATATAAACCGCCGCAGAGCGAGCAGGTCATCAGCCCTGAACATGCCTATTTGATTACATCCATTCTCTCGGATAATCAGGCGCGTGCGCCGACGTTCGGCACCAACTCCGTTTTGATCCTGCCGTTCCCGGTCGCGGCCAAAACCGGCACCACGAACGATTTCCGCGACAACTGGACTCTGGGTTACACCCCCGACCTCGTGACGGGTGTGTGGGTTGGCAATGCGGATTACACGCCGATGGTCAATACCACCGGACTCTCGGGCGCCGCGCCGATCTGGTCGAAGTTCATGCAGTATGCGGTCCCGTATTTGACCGACGGCCACCCATCCTGGTTCACTCGTCCAGCTGGGATTGTCGAGAAAACGATCTGTTCATTATCTGGTACAGAGCCATCGCAATGGTGCACCGGCGGGACGCGTACGGAAATCTTTGCATCCGATCAACTGCCTCTGCCTCCCGGCCAGGATTTGAAACGCTCGATCTCACTCGATACGTGGACTGGTCTGCAGTCCTCTCCGGATTGCAGTGACTACGAAACGCCAAATCAAACCGTGATCAATGTCACCGATCCGTGGGCGCGTAAATGGTTCGATACCAAAGATGGAAAAAACTGGCTGAGCGATCACGGCTTTCCCATCCCGCCGGTTTACGCGCCGCAGCGTGAATGCACCAAAAATGATCCCCGCCCCGAACTTGACCTGAGCGTCAATGACGGCGACTTCATCATGGGAAATATATTGACCGTCACTGGCACGGCGAATGCGACCGGTGATTTCAAAGATTGGAGACTCGACTTTGGTTTAGGCGATAAACCCCATAATTGGACGACCCTTGCACAAGGGAACCAACCGGTTGAAAACGGTCTTTTGTTCAATTGGGATGTGTCGAATCTATCTGGCAATACGGTTGCCCTGCGTTTACATATCGATGGAAAAAATGGTTATGCCGAAAAGATCGTGCATTTCACGGTTTCGATTCCACCGCCGCCTCCACCGCCACCGCTGCCGACTCATACGCCTTTGCCTCCACCGCCGCCGACAGATACTCCTGTCCCGCCGATTCCAACCAATACACCGATCGCGCTTCCGACGAATACGTCCGCGCCAACAGTTGTTCCGGTAGATACACCAACACCGTAACCGCTTCTAAACCCAAAGATCAGTGCATTGTGAATAAAAACACTGCACACTTTGTGATCTTTGTGGAGAAAAATTTTCATCAAGTATGGAGTCTAATATGCGCCTTGAAGATTTGAATTGGATGGATGTCGAAAAGTATCTCCAGCATGAAGATCGCTTGATGCTGGTCTTCGGTTCGACCGAACAACACGGTTATCTCAGTTTGCTGACGGATATCAAAGTCCCACTGGCGCTGGCCGACTCCGCCTCGCAAGCGACCGGCGTGCTGGTCGCGCCGCCGTTGAACTTTGGCGTCTCTCCCTATTTTTTGGCTTATCCCGGAACATTGAGTTTGAAGGTCAGCACGTTGATCGCTGCTGCGGAAGATATCGTTCGTTCGGCGTATGGACATGGCTTTCGCCGCATTCTCATCCTCAACGGGCATGGCGGAAATTCTCCGGCGCGGAATCATTTACACCAGGTCAATAATGATTTACTCGATTTGAAATTGAATTGGTACGACTGGTGGACTTCCCATTCCGTGGAAGCGGTGGCGCAAAAGCATTCTATCAAACCGGCGCACGCCAACTGGCTGGAGGCTTTTTCGTTCACGCTCGTCGGGGAAATGCCTGAAGGAAACAAGATTCCGCCCAAGGTCCCGAGCGCGATCGTAGACTCGAAAACCGCGCGTCAAGTCTATGGCGATGGATCGTTCGGTGGCGCGTATCGCGTGAGTGATGAGATCATGCACGAACTCTTTGCCGCCTGCCTCGAAGATGTCCTGCAGCTCCTGAAGTTTGAATAGTTTTCTTATGCAAATTTCATAATCACGGGTTGGCATAATCTAAAATGCTGTTACAATCATAGGTCGTCAGTGTCATCCAACATAAGGAAGAATGTGAGGTACTATGTATATCGATCCTAATACTGGTGGAATGTTGTTTCAGGTTTTGGCAGCATCCTTGGTTGTAATCTCAGGTGCTTTGCTGGTATTCTCAGGCAAGATTCGGGCCTTCTTTGCCCAAATGCGCCGGAAAATGCGAAAAGATAAAACTGAAGACGAAGAATAGATGAAGACGGTTATTCTCGGTTTTGACTCATTCGACCCCACCACGTTCGAACGATTGCAACGCGCGGGTCGAATGCCGAACTTAAGCAAATTTGTAGATCAAGGCGGATATTCCCGCCTTGAAGTTTGTTCCCCGCCACAAACCGAGGTTTCGTGGACATCCATCGCAACCGGCGTCGATCCCGGCTCGCACGGTATCTTCGATTTCGTTCACCGCGACCCGGAAACGTACATTCCCTACGTTTCCATTTTGCCGACAAAAGTCACCGCGCTGGGGGAGCAGTACCAGCCGCCTTACACCACCAAGACCTTTTTCGAGGAAGCCACTTCGATGGGGTATCCGGCCACCGTGTTATGGTGGCCGGCGTTGTTCCCCGCGCGGCCCGAGATTCCGGTCGCGACGATTCCCGGCTTGGGCGCGCCGGATATTCGCGGTCAGTTGGGCGTGGGTATTTATCTGACCACGCATCCCGAAGAAAAGAAAAAAGTGCGGGTAGTTCCGCTGGAATCGGCGGGCGGCAAAAAATTCACCGCGATCATCGAAGGACCGAATGTCAAATCCAAAGAAGGAATGCGTCCCGCGACCCTGCCGGTGGCCATTGAAGTTTTGGATGAGAAGACTGCCGCATTGACCATCGATAAACAAACGATTCATTTATCGTTGGGTGAATGGACGCCGATTGTCGAATTGAAATTCGCGGCAGGCTTTGCTTTCAATATCCAGGCCATCACGCAAATCATCCTGACCGAGGCCAACGATCAGGTCAGTGTGTATTTTCTGCCTTTGCAAATTCATCCGCTTCATTCGTTGTGGATGTATTCCACGCCCTCGTCTCTCGTCAAGGATTCGTGGAAAAAGACCGGCCCGTTTCTGACACTGGGCTGGCCGCAGGATACGAATGCGCTCGAAGATGGCTGCATCACCGATGAGCAGTTCATCCGCCTGTGCGAATCGATCTTCGAAAGCCGCAAGAAAATCTATTTCCGTTTGCTGGATAATTTCAAGGAAGGTATTCTCGCCGGAATCTTCGATGACTTGGACCGCGTCCAACACATGTTCCTGAGAACCAATCAGGATGTCGTGGACGATTGGTATGCAAGGCTCGATCAATTCGTGGGTGAAGTCCAGGCCAGGATCGACAAGCTTGGTTTGCAGAAGTATCGCTTATTGGTACTCTCCGATCATGGCTTCCGCGTCTGGGAACAGAAAGTCCACGTCAATCGCTGGCTGGTCGATAACGGTTATATGGCGCTGTTGCGCGAGACCGAGACGCCTGAACTCGACGATGTGGACTGGGAAAAGACCAGAGTCTATGCGTTGGGACTCAACAGTGTTTATCTCAACATCGCCAGCCGCGAAGGAAAAGGCGTTGTCAAACCCGAAGAGATCGAACCGCTTCTGGACGAGATCAAAGCCAAATTGTTGAGCTGGAAAACGTCGGACGGCAAACAGATCATCAGCCGCGTGTTGTTGAAGCATGAAGCGTTCAACGGTCCTTACGCCCGCCTCGGCCCGGACCTGGTGCTTGGTTACGCACCCGGATTCCGCGCCTCGTCTGAGACCGGACTCGGGAAATCCGCGTCCGTTTCGATGGAGGCCAACGAAGGTCATTGGGGCGCCGATCACTGCATCGATTCACAGATGGTGCCGGGCGTCATCTTTTTCAATCACGATATCAAGAACATGCCGGGCATTTCCTTCCGCGACATTCCATACCTGGCGCTGGGCAAACACCTCGACCAATCGTATATCAAGCCGCCTTCCCAGACCGGATCGCACGGTCAAAAGGATCTGGAGGAAAGGTTGAAGGGTCTTGGCTATCTTTAGTCGATTGCCCAATCTAAAACAAATTGCGCCGGTTTATGCTGTATGCGTCATCCTCATATACGGCTGGACCACTCTATGGTTTTTTTGGCAGCTTCCCAGTTGGTTGTTTTACATGAACACTGGGGAGCTTGCTCTTATTTACGCCTACATACTGGCTACGAACTTTCTCGAAAGTTTGCTTGTAATTTCCGCCCCGCTCATTCTAAGTTTTATCCTGCCCAAAAAATGGTTTCGCGATGTATTTGTAGTGCGCGGCACGGCTTTGGTTATCTTGGGATTGGGCTATGCAATGTTCCTGGCTTCTCAGTTCCAAAGCAGGGACGCTTACCGGGGCATTTTCTTGTAGGTGTGGTCTGTGGCTTTGGCTTTAGGAGCCATATTGTTTCTTGTCTTTTTGGTGGGAAGGACGCCCTTGATAAAAAGAGTAGTGGAGGTCGTAGCCGAGCACGCTACAATTCTCCTGTATATTTATCTTCCTCTTAGCTTGATTTCTTTAATAATAGTTTTGCCTAGAATTCTTTAGGATGTATGTATGAAGAGACTTAGTCGACGCGATTTTCTAAAACTGACATCGGCCATACCGGGAATGCTTGCCCTTTCAAGGTGGACTCCCGGTTTATCTTTTTCGCAATTCACGCAGGGTTCATCGGGACCCAATGTTTTGATTTTTGTTTTCGATGCCATGTCGGCGACGAATTTGTCCTTGTATGGCTATCACAGGAAAACCACCCCAAATTTCGAAAAATTTGCTCGACGGGCAACGGTATACAATGCCCACTACTCTGCGGGTTCCTTTACGGTTCCGGGCACGGCCTCTTTGTTGACCGGATTGTATCCCTGGACTCATCGCGCGATCAACGATTCGGGATTGATCGCGCGCGATCTTGTAGATCGAAATATATTTCGGTTGGCGGGTGAACAATACTATCGAATGGCATTCGCTCAAAACCTATGGCCGGTTTATTTCTTTGGTCAGTTTCAAAATGATATCAATGAGATTTTGCCGTCCGGGTCATTCAGTGAAGTGGATTATACATTCGGGGAAAAATTAGATAAGGACCTCTTATATACTCAGCGGGTATATGATGATTTTTTCTTTAGCCGCGGCCAACCTCCCAAGTCACTCATATTTAGCCTCTTGGAGAGGATACTTCTTCGCAGGAGACTTGCCCGCATAGATTCGAAGGGCTATCCAAACGGCTTGCCACAAAATCATCAATATCCATTGTATTTCCGATTGCCTACTCTCGTTGATGGTTTGATGTCCACTATTAAAGATCTGAGGCCCGCCTCCTTGGCGTACTTCCACCTGTATCCTCCTCACGATCCTTATAATCCCTCCAAGCAGTTTTATCGCACTTTCGACGATGGCTGGAGCCCGGTTAAAAAGCCAATTCATCCGCTTGGTGATCATTGGGGGCCTAAGCAAATGTATAATTTTAGACGCGCTTATGACGAATAAATTGCCACTCTGGATTTTGAACTTGGTAGATTATTTGATTTTTTCGAAAGTCATGGCGTTTTCGAGACCAGCTATGTCGTGCTTACATCGGATCACGGCGAGATATTAGAAAGGGGCGAGCGGGGGCACGTTTCTCCGATGCTTTATGAGCCGGTTGTCCGTATTCCGCTCGTGATTTCATCTCCCGGCCAAAAGTCAAGACAGGACGTATATTCGCCTACGATCAGCGTCGATGTGGCGCCCACGATTGCACATTTAATCGGAAATCCCATTCCTGACTGGCGGGAGGGAGAACTTTTGCCGCTCCTGGGTGGACAGGAATTGCCTGAGAGAAGCATCTATACGCTCTATGCCTTGAAGAATCCTGCTTTCAAAAAACTATCCTGGATAAGTATCG
>JBJKOR010000071.1:0-4878 GCA_046707185.1 Anaerolineales bacterium
ATGTTCCAACCGATCCATTGATCGCGGCGCGCTCCGAGTTGTACGAAGACTCGTTCAATGAATATTATCTGCCCGAAGCGATTCTAAAATTCCGTCAGGGCTTTGGACGCTTGATCCGCACCGCCTCCGACCGCGGCATTGTGGCAATTTTGGATCGCCGCGTGTTGACCAAGCAATACGGACGATTGTTCCTGGAATCCTTGCCGCGCTGTACGATCAAACAAGGACCATCTGTCAATTTAGCGCGCGAAGCTGGGAAGTGGCTGGGAATGTAATTTGTGTTAGACTCAAGTTGAGCAAGGAGAATTCTTATGCTTACTATTCAAGAACTTGAACAAGCGGTATCCAGCCTGCCACGCGAAGAACTCGCGCACTTCCGCGAATGGTTCGATGAATTCGACGCGAAAGCATGGGACAAGCAACTTGAAGCCGACGCCAAAGCAGGAAAGTTAAACAAAATTGCCGATGCCGCTATTCGCGATTACCAAGCTGGCAAAGCTAAAAAGTTATGAAGCATTTGGCAAGTCCTTCATTCTGGGAAAAATATGAGAAGCTGCCGGATGAAGTTCGAGATTTGGCAGATCGAAGTTTTGATTTACTAAAAACAAATTCACAACATCCATCTTTGCATTTGAAGAAGGTCGGAAAATATTGGTCTGTTCGAGTGGGAAGAAGATATCGCGCTCTCGGCGTTGAAGTTGAAGGCGGACTCTTGTGGTTTTGGGTTGGAACTCATGCAGAATACGATAGGATGATTTCCTAATATGAAATTTGAAATCAATTTGTCGCGCGAGGCTGGGAAGTGGTTAGGTTTATAGTGTCATCGCGAGGAGCCACGCAGCGGCGACGTGGCGATCTCGAGTAACCATCAAACATTTGTTTGATTCAATTTCGAGATTGTCACGACCTGCTTCGCAGGTCTCGCAATGACACTGAAAGAGGAGAAATGGGCAAAGAATATTGCGTTTACATCATGACCAATATTCGCAACACGGTTTTATATACCGGCGTGACGAACAACCTGAAGCGCCGCGTGCTGGAACATAAAACAAGGGCTGGCGGCGGATTTACAAAGAGATATAATGTGAACAAGTTGATTTATTTTGAAGTCGGCGACGATGTGAACCAAGCCATCTTTCGGGAGAAGCAAATCAAGAGTTGGAATCGCAAGCGAAAAGAAGAACTGATCAATGGATTCAATCCAGAGTGGAAAGATTTGTATGAGGAAATCTAAAAGGAGGAAAAATGATTACTAAGCCAACAGTTTTTGTTCTAGGTGCGGGCGCAAGTATGCCTTATGGATTTCCTTCTGGAAGCCAATTGGTTAAGGAAATAATTGGTGCAACAGAAGGTTTTGTTGATATAGATCAAGACCCTGATTTTTCAATCGAAGAAGAATCTTTACGAGAAGTTAATCAACGCCAAGAAGAATATATTCAAAGGATAGAAACTGCTCAAATATTGAAGAGCAAATTCAACTCATCAGAGTTACAACAATTCGGAAAGGCGCTTCATTATTCACAAAGATATTCTATTGATGCTTTTCTTGAGAAAAGACCTGAATATATCGAAATTGGAAAATGGGCAATTGCTTCACTTATCTTACGAAAAGAAATAAGTGCAAATCTCTTTAGCTTTAAAAACCAGAATAACGGTTGCTATCGATATCTGTTTGATAAATTGGCGGCAGATTGGGCTTCACTCAAAGAGAATAAAGTCTCTTTCATTACTTTCAATTATGATCGTTCTTTAGAACATTTCTTATTTACAACAACTCAGAATACATACAGCAAAAGTAATGAAGCATGCGCCAACGCTTTAGAAAATATACCAATTATCCATGTGCATGGAGCATTAGGAAAACTCCCATGGCAAATCAAAGATGGATTGGCTTATGGCGCAGATTTCGAAGAAAGCGGAAAAAGCGTTGATAAATTAAATGCCGTTGATCGTGCATCACAGCAAATCAAAGTTATGACTGAGAACCAATCTTCATCAGAGGAATTTGGTATTGCCCTGAATTTATTGTCTAGCGCTGAAAGGATTTATTTCTTGGGTTTTAGCTACCATTCGATGAATTTAAGAAGGTTAAGGATAAATGATTTATTCCGACATGCTAATGCATCCACTGGCTTCGATTACAATCCCCCGCTCGAGGAGTTAGTAGGATCAGCAAAAGGCTTAGAAGAATCAGAACGCAATTCAGTTTACAAGAATTGGGCAATTAATCTACCCGATAGCAACAGCGATTCCCTTTTGTTTCTTCGGCGATATGCTAAACTTGATTGATTAAAGCAATATCTTTTAAAATTTGTTCTTGTCTCATGCCCAATCCCTATTTCATCATCTTTGAACTCATCATCTATATTCAATTCGCCTTGTGTCTGCGCCACACGCGGAAGAACAAGGCGCAAACGGCAATTTACCAAGGTTTTATTTCAAGCAGATTCTTTTTTGCGCTTAACAAGCAACAATACTAATACTCCGGCGTAAACAAACTCATCAGCAAGAATTTCAAGCGTATGTGGGAATCGGACGTATACAGGCAGCCAAGTTGAGATCAGCATGTAGATGAAACCGACGAGCAGGAACAATGCCAAGCCGAGACTCCAGAACAAGCTGAATTTTGATTTATTCCACAGGATGAGCATCGGCAAACAAATGAGGAAGAACAATACACTGCGAATAAAAAGGATGGGCAAAAGCTGTTGGAGGGTCGGCATGGCAAGTCCGAACATGCTTTGGCGGTAATATTCACCCGTGAAAGGCAACACCATCAAGCCGAAGATGAAATAGATCGGCATGAAGGCAACGGCCGCGATGATGAATCGCCAAATCCAATCCATAAGCGAACGCGCCGAAAAGAAGTCTTTAATCGCATCTACAAAGCCTTTCTTCGGTTCGCCAACTGGAAAGAGAAAAGCAGCTGCAGCCGAACAGAACAATGCGGCTGGAATAGCAGAAATCAGCGCAAACCAGATTCCGGTTGTGTAGGTCGAAACGATGGATGCTTCCAATTCCGTGTTTACGGTATAGGAGATCCATGCAAGGAAGAACAGAATCAATGCGCGCGTGATGAAATTGCCTCGCAAGCCGCGCGCGATCACGGCGAGTGCAAGCGCGTAAAGCGGCGTGACCAACAGCATATAAAATTGAATAGCTTTCATATCCGCGCCTGCGGGCATATTCGGTATCGGAAGTTTGAGCGCCACCGCCATCATCCCGCCTACGAGCGTGCCGATTTCAAGTGCAAGCGCACAAAGCAACAACTTTCCAAGATTAATCAAAAATTGCTCCGCCTTCATTGGAAATTCTCCTTTACTGATTGATCGCAAATCGCGTCCATCCGAATATTTATACATCTTATTTTCATCCGATATTATGATAAACTTCGCTAGTTTCGCTGCAAAACATCACATCGTCTCACTATATTTTGCAGAGACTGAGCGTTGCTAAAACAACATTTCGGTGTTGTAGTGTAAAAGAATTCTTGTATGCCAAAGGAGAGAAACGTGGCTGACAAAGGCTATCGTGTCTACGGCTACCGCTGGGTGGTGCTGGCGGTGACCATGTTCATCAACCTGACTTTGCAAGTCTTGTGGATTTCGTACGCACCCATCATCACCGAAGCGGCAAAAGTCTACAGCGTCACCGATACGCAAATTGCGGCGTTATCGGTCACTTCGTGGCTGATCGCCTATTTGGTCTTATCCATTCCCGCCTCCTGGGCCATCGATACCTACGGCATTTACATCACGATCGGGCTTGGCGGAATACTCATGGCCGTCTTCGGAGTCCTGCGCGGCTTCGCGGTCACTTACCCGCAGATTTTTTGGATCACTGCCGGGATTGCGCTTGCCCAGCCCTTCATGCTCAACTCATGGACAAAATTTGCAGCGCATTGGTACCCGCCGGACGATCGCGCCACCATGGTTGGATTGGTCACGCTCTCGAACTTGCTCGGCATTGCCATTGGCGAAGCCGTGCCTCCGGTTCTTCTGCAAAGCGGCGTGGCGATCCCCACCCAGCAATTGATCTTTGGTGGCGTTGCTGCGTTGTCAACCGTCCTTTTCCTGCTTTTGGCGCGTGACAAACCACCTACACCGCCCTGCCCTCCAGGCCCGGAGGAGCGTTCGGTCATGTTCGATGGTTTAAAACATGCGCTCAAGGTCAAGGACTTTTGGCTCTTGTTATTCATTGCCTTTGTTGCCCTTGCCATTTTTAACGGTGTTTCATCCCTGATCGAAGGCATTATTCTGCCACGAGGCTTCAATTCAACGGACGCAGGCACACTTGGCGCTTTGATCATTGTCGGCAGTATCCTCGGCTCGGTAACGTTGTCTTATTTCTCCGATAGACAACGCAAACGTCTGCGGTATATGTTCATTGGAATCTTGCTGTCCATCCCCGGAATGCTGGGCCTTGCCTTTTCGACGAATTATTGGGGTTTGATGCTGTCAGGTTTTTGGATGGGCTTTTTCCTCGTCGGCATTGCACCGGTTGGTTTCCAATACGGTGCGGAGATCGCCCACCCGACTCCGGAAGGAACATCGAATGGCTTGATTCAATTATTCGGCCAGGCTTCCATCGGTTTCTTCTATGTGATGGTAGCCATGAAAAGTCCCGACGGCTCCTTCACGTCCTCGCTTCTGCTGTCAATTGGGTTATTGCTTATCAGTCTTCTGGTCATCACGCAGATGAAGGACCCGGTTTTTGCAAAGGAATAAATCTGAAAAATCTCGGAAGCGAAAACTTCCGAGATTTTTTATTTTCAGGCGGAACAAATCCTGAAGCAAACCCGTCTACGAATCTGGTTAATACGATATACTTTTCAATAAGGAGATTTCCATGAAGAAACCGCTCATCGCTCTAATAGCC
>JBJKOR010000072.1:0-5245 GCA_046707185.1 Anaerolineales bacterium
TAAAGAAGCTCAGCGCATGGCGGACGAAGGCAAGACGCCCATGTTCGTGGCGGTGAACGGGCAGGCCGCCGGCATCGTGGCAGTCGCAGACACCGTCAAGGAGGATAGCCGCGAGGCCATCGCCCAACTCAAGCGGCTGGGTCTGGAAGTGGTCATGCTTACCGGCGACAACCGCCGCACTGCCGAGGCAATTGCCAAACAAGTCGGCGTGGACCGGGTATTGGCTGAGGTCCTGCCGGAGGATAAATCCCGCAACGTGCAGATGCTGCAACGCGAGGGCAAGGTGGTTGCCATGGTCGGCGACGGTATCAACGATGCCCCGGCGCTGGCCCAGGCTGATGTGGGTCTGGCCATCGGCACTGGCACGGATGTGGCGATTGAAGCGTCAGATATCACACTCATCAAAGGCAGCTTGAAAGGTGTGGTGGTGGCAATTGAATTGAGCAAATCCACCATGCGTAACATCAAGCAGAATTTATTCGGCAGTTTCATCTACAACTCGCTGGGCGTGCCAATCGCCGCCGGGGTACTATTTCCCTTCTTTGGCATTCTGCTCAGCCCCATCATTGCCAGTGCAGCCATGGCGATGAGCAGCGTAACGGTGGTCAGCAATGCTTTGCGGCTGCGCAGTTTCAAACCATCTATGTCGGCCAAATAACCAGGGTCAGCGAAAGGAGTATTTGATATGAATATTGCACAGATTGGCGTTTTACTGGGCGCAATTGCTTTGTCCATTCTTGTCGTTTGGTATTTCTTCTTCTCCGAGAAGAAGGCCACTCATCTGGAAAGTGCAGGCGGCGTGCAGGAAACCAACATCGTCGTCAAAGGCGGCTATACCCCGGACGTCTTGGTGGTCAAGGCTGGTCAGCCGGTGCGTCTGAACTTTACCCGTCAGGAAACAGCCAGTTGTTCCGAGATGGTGCTCTTCCCCGACTTCGATAAGAGCGCCAAGCTCCCCACCGGCGAGACCGTGAGCCTGGAGTTCACGCCTGACAAGCCCGGCGAATACGATTTCCAGTGTCAGATGGGCATGTTACATGGCAAGTTGATCGTCGAATAAGAATTGTGAGCTGATCGTGAAAATCGAATTGCTTCATATTGAGGATTGCCCCTCTTGGGAGAACGGTCTGAGAAATCTCGAGATAGCATTGTATGAAGAAGGGATTGAAGATAGCGTCACCTTGATTACAGTGATGGACAACAACGATGCCAACCGATTGGAATTCCTCGGCTCACCTTCCTTTCGTAGCAATGGGCGGGACTTTTGGCCGGAGCAACGCGAGAGTTATTCATTGGGCTGCCGGGTTTACCATACACCAGAAGGTTTGAAAGGATATCCTACGGTTGCCATGCTCAGAAATGCGCTCAGGAAATTTTTAGAGGTTTGACCCTGCGCTGAAATCAAAATGTGGGCTTTCCTTGCATTGGTCGCGGCCGTTCTGATATAGGTTGGCTTGTTGTATAGGGCTGGACGAAAACAGATTTCTTTCCAGTTATGTAATTTGCATCATAGGGGTGGCACGATTTTTCTCATAAGCAGAAATACCCATGCAAGTAATAGAAAGATAGCTCTATTTCCCTTGCGAGAACCTTCCTATACTATCAATGTTTATAAAATGTATAGTGATACGAAGGAGACAATGAATAACAGCACATGCAATGCAAAATGGAAAATAGAAGAAGTGTAATCGACGCCAACCGACCTTCCTGTTGGAGCAATCTTTTCAAGGATCAACGGAAAGGTTTCGCAAGCAACACCCAGCACCGTTTGACCGCTCACAAGCGCAGCGAAATGATCGTTTCCCTGCGAAGACGTTCCTCGTTGCCAAGCAGATATGCTGGCGTCAACCAACCATAAACTTTGCCCCAATATTGGTAAATACGTTCAACAGCAACTTGATCGAAACTGCTCATAAAGAAACCATCTCAAGAAGTCGGTTTGATCGCGCTCACAAATCCAGCAAAGCCCGCCGAGTGACCGGGCGCGCGCGGCATTTGCATATCTTCTGTTTCAATCTGTGTGAATCCCGCCTCCTCAATAAGCGCAACCAGATCTTCGGCTTTGCTTCCGCCCGGGCCAAACCGCACACCTGGTGCGCGTTCCTCTGGTCGTTCGAAATCGGCAATGACCAAGCGTCCTCCCGGTTTCAACACACGGCAGATTTCAGTGAACCCCCGACGTTTGAGACCCTCGCCTAAATGATGCATCATGAGGGTGCTCAACACTACATCGAAGCCCTGATTGGGGAAATCGAGATGTTCGATCACTCCGACTCGAAATTCGATCGGCAGATTGGTTCGCGCCGCTTTGGATCGAGCGCGAGCGATCTGCTGCGTACCAGGATCGATGCCAACTACTTGACCTGCCGCGCCAACGCGCGGCAGAACCAACATTGCCAATGTTCCAGTTCCGCAACCCACATCCAACACTTTCTCCCCAATTTGGATGTGAGCAAGGTCGGCGGTTCGTTGCCGAAGTTCCTGCAATTTGCCGTGGAGGAGGAAAGTGTCGAAGAACCATTCCATCAAGTCGTAGCGCCAGCCCGTATCGAGAATCAGTCCTTTGGTTATTTTGGGCGCGGCTTTGGATTTATTGTGCCGATGTGCCATAAACGAGTGCATATTTTATCAACCTTTCGGGTTGCTGTATAATTTGAAACCCATGACGTGTATCCTACTCGTTTCGGTTTCAAATATCAATAAACAAAGCACTGATTTTGTTCATTTATGAACAGCGCAAGCAAATCGTTCGTGATTATGATCTTGATCAAGGAGGATGATTGATGGCAAAGACTGATCGTCGAATACAGCGGACGCGTGAACTACTGCAAAAGGCACTGATCGGGTTGATTTCAGAACGCGGCTATGACGCGATCACGATTCAAGATATCGTGGATCGCGCCAACATTGGGAGGACCACTTTTTATAAGCATTACAACGGCAAAGATGACTTGTTCATGAGTTGCCACGAAACCATTGTTGGAGAGCTACATATTGGCCCGCTCCACCCACTTTCTCGCGAAGATCTTCTGTCGCCTGAACTGTCCAAAGATATGAATTCGGCATATCGGCATCTTGAAGAGAGACGAGCACAACTGTACCCCATTTTTCAGGGCCGCGACAGTCAGTTGATCCTTCGAGAAATCCGGGACCGCAGCGCGCGGGAGATCGAAGCGAACCTGCGCAGCATGTTTCCTGAATCAGATAGCGCAATCCCGCTCGAGTTGTTGGCAAGCTATTTGGCAGGCGCGCAGATCGCCCTGATGCAGTGGTGGTTGGAGAAACGCCGCTCGTACAAAGCCGAAGCCCTAGCGCTGACACTTCACCGCATGCAACGCGCGGCACTTCGCGACGCGTTTGGATTGATGGGTGGAAAATAGGCGCCGCAACTTCAAAAGTGGCATTTTCTCCTTTGTTCGGAGATGGACTACGCCCTACTGCTGGCTGAGTTGCTGCCCGGTGGTAAGGTGGTTGATGTACAGAACTGCAAGAGTAATTTGGCTTGGTGGTCTTCGTGGGTGACGACATCAATGATGCACCGCGCTGACACAGGCCAATGTCGGCCTCGCCAGGCATTATATTTGTCATAAGCCAAATTGCCTGAACGCGGACGCGGTATTTGGCGCTGGGCTTTTGCGCGATAAAGACCTATAGTGGGGAAAGACATTTCAAGGATTCCCTTGAAGGAAAGGTGATCGATTCATGGATTCAAATACGATACTACTCATTGTGATTGGCATTGTCTTGCTCGTCGCACTCGTCCTGCTTTTTGGAAGTGGCGCGGCCATGGGCGGCATGGCGATGATGGCCGGCATGATGGCCACTCCAATTGGCTGGGTTGTCCTATTGGTGATTGTGGCGCTGGGCGGTTTCCTGGCTTGGGCTGTCCTGTACGCTCATTGAGAAAATCCAATTACAAAACAACAAATTCTTACTTTCCACCCAGCAGCCGTGAAACGAACATAATAACCATCTTTGGCTAAAAACTGTGCCCGCAAAATGCAATCGTCAGAGTCGTGCTATGGTCAGCCACACTCTTATCATTGGCTGTCCGCTTTGGTTGGCGGACTTGCAGGAATCCCGATTGGCTGGTTGTGGTATCGCTGGCGCGGAGATGTGTTTTAGGGAAAAGAACCTCTGCTTCATTCGGATCTTGGAGCGGATACAGGCCAAATAGCCTGTTGAACCACGAGTAATATGGCTCTGGTTGAAAGAGTCTGAATCATACGATAATCGTATCAAACGAAAGGAGCAAATCATGGCAAACACTTTTAAAGACCCTGTCTGCGGCATGGATGTCACGCCCGAATCCGCAGCCGGCAAATCCGAATACAAGGGTCAGACCTACTATTTCTGTTCAGCCGGCTGCAAGAAGTCTTTTGATGAGAACCCTGAAAAATATCTCAACAAAAGTGAGCAAGAACAGCATCACCATTAATCTTCTCCACGGGATGACAGCCTGTTCGCTAATTTGAGCAGGCTGTCGTCTTTTTATGACAATTTTTATAGAGTCTTTGATCAACCTTTACAAAACCTTTACGAATGGCTGGTATTCTTTCTTCGTCAAGAAAGAAAGGAGTAACTCATGTTCTTTATGTGGATCATTCCACTTATCCTGATCGGTCTGGTTGTGTACGCCATTTCTGGCGGCAATTTTGCCAAGGCTTTCAAACTTGCATCAGGACGCGTTTGTTCGCATTGCCATCAAGCCGCTCAGGCTGATTGGAAAGTTTGTCCGCATTGCGAGCGAACTTTATAAGAGGTTGCCATGTGTGGTTGTATGTCGAACCATTCCATGACGGGTCATGATCATGATGAACCTCAATCTGTCGCGCAATCCCAGGCCATCCCTGTTGCGGTTGTACCTGCCTCCGATTACAAATGTACTCACTGCGGCTATCCTCTGCAGTACGTGTTTACCGTCGTGCTATTGGCACGACAGGTACTTGATATAGATAGGAAAAGGTGGATGCGAGTGGCGGCGGTGCGGTACCCACTCGTTGCAGTTGAATGAGGTAATCGAGGATTGGAACAGAATGTTGATGAGCAGTAACCAAGATACTCGAGAGGATCGCATGAGTCTCAGCACCCGATTTGGTTCGATTGCAGCCATTGGTTTTGCGGACGATTACGGCGGGTCGGATCATCCGTTCCGCCTGATTATTGGTGGCGTCCAATCCATCGACGTACAGAAAACGCAGGAGATGAGGTCGGTGCTTACGCAACCGTTTGGCAAAGCGGGCGT
>JBJKOR010000073.1:0-1130 GCA_046707185.1 Anaerolineales bacterium
GGAATCGCTATTTTGGCGAACTCCGTTTCGAGTTCCGAGAGAAGCGCCCCGGCAACTTCTTCGGGTGTGCCGTCGCGCTCGATCCAATCGCCGCGCTTATACTGCTTGGCATAATCGGTCGTCGAAGTCAACCCGGTTGCCATCGCATACGCGTCGATTTTATTTTGAATCTTTTGCGAGAGTTGCTTTTTGATTGTGCATCCGTCCCCTTCGACAACAAATGATGTTGGAATGTGTCTCCAATATGTAATTCGATATTTCGTCATGATGTCCTTTGATGTTTTTGTGATGGCGGATTGTAAGGGATGTTATCCGACTGGTCAATACAAAAAACTCTTCCACTAAGGCGTTCTCTATAGTATAATCTTACCCGTTGGTTCGGTTGAGGGATCATTTCTCTCATAGATTTAATTCGAGGAGTGTGAAGCGCTTATTGATCGTAAGGTCAGTTGATTCGTTTCGGTTCAAACACGACCCTCAGCCGAGTCCGCGTCGGCTGAGGGTTTTTCTTGGCCCATTTTACTTTGTAAAGGAGGTGAATCGAATATGGCTTTGGTCGTTTTGCGAAATGGCGAGTCGCAGGATTCGTTGTTGAAGCGTTTTCGCAAGAAGGTCGTCAAGAGCGGCGTGTTGAGCACGGTGCGCCGCAAGCGCTGGTATGTTTCCAAGAGCGAACAGCGGCGCATGGAGAAGAAAAAAGCTACTCGTCGCATCAAGCGGCGCTCCTTTACGAAGGAGATTGAGTAAAGAATAATCCACAGATTAGGCCGACTGTGCAGATTTTTTAATCTGCGAAATCTGCGGATGAATATAGAAAGAGGCGTGTATGGCAAAAGAGGAAGATAAAATTCGAGCTGAGGGAGTCGTGGTGGAGGCGCTGCCAGGCACTCAGTTCCGTGTGCGGTTGGACAACGGCCACGAAGTGCTGGCGTACCTTTCTGGCAAGATGCGCAAGTATTACATTCGTATTTTGCTGGGCGATCATGTGTCGGTGGAAATGTCGCCGTATGATTTGACGCGCGGCCGCATCACATTCCGTCAGCGCAAGAATGCTCCTGCCCCGGTTCAGCAATAGCCATCCCGCTTTGGAATTATCAAAAAAGTCCTCCGCAAATTCGGAGGACTTTTTG
>JBJKOR010000074.1:0-3319 GCA_046707185.1 Anaerolineales bacterium
CCAGCCAGGCAAACATATCTTCAAAGACCGTATTGGCGTGCGGCTGACTCGTATCGAAAATGACATTGGTAAATATCGGCACGATCTGTTTGAATTGCGATGCCTTCTGTAAAAACGACTGGTCGAGTCCTTTCATATCTGCCCAAAACTTGATACCTGCCATCGTGAAATCACCTTGAAAACGTTTGGCGAGATATGTATCCAGTTTCGCATTTTGTTCGGCGCTCATCTCGAACGAATCAGGAATTGAAATCGGGTAGATCGTTGCCTCACCGTCGGTGAAAAACGCAGACGCGGGCTGCAATCCGACCTCATGCGTAAAGACACGAATGCCGCGCTTCATCGCAATATAACGCGCCGTTGCTTCGGGAAAGAATTGGCCGTTGAAGACGACAACCGCGCGCGGCTGAATCTGATCGAGGAATTTGGAAAATTGCTGCGCTATATTCCACGCCGAGAGAATATACTCGCGTAAAAGATAACGCGTATTCTCGTCATCGCTTAGATGATGGATGCGCAGAATCCAGCGTAAGCCGGGAAGGCATAATGCGCCCAAAGGCAATGTCACATCTGCACTTCCCGGCACTTGCGCCCGGCGCAAGTGTGCGCCAGGTGCAAGTGTTGCGAGCGGCGTTCCTGAGCTTGTCGAAGGACGCACCGAAGCACTCCCATCACGGTCGCGAGGAGATTGCTTCACTGCTTCGCGGTTCGCAACGACATCCCTCATTTTTAGTTGCCATTCAAATTTCATCAATTCTTGCAGGGAAAGATTCGCGATTGCTTTGGTAAGTTGATCATCGCGTTGATAATCAAACCAGTTAACGACCGTGGACGGTGGACGATTGACGGTCTCCGGTCTCCGGTCTCCGGTCAATTTGGAAACACTTGTATATAACGCCCTCGCCTGCATCACGCACGACTTGCACGGCATGGCTTTCTGTGGATTATCGCGACTCGTTCCCAACACGCATTTGCTCATTCCGGCATTGCACGCGAAATAGACAACTGGGATTCCTTTCAAGCGCAAGGCCCAGGACGTTAACAAATGGAATCCGCTATTCCAAGAAAGATCGTCGATGCCGGTGGATGCCTTGAAGAAAACAATCGGCGTGCCGGATGACTGCGGTTGGCGTGCAGCAACTTGCCGCGCCATTGACGCGATCTTGAGATTATTGAAGCGGCGAACGAGTCCGCGGCGGATGCGCTGTTCGAAAAAGTTGGAAAAAGATGAAGTCATAAATTTCACAAGCCAAATATGTTTCATTGATTTTAAACTAGATTTGACCTATACTCACGGCGAGTTGAAAAACTCTCGCCAATCGTAGAAAGTCGAATGAACGGCCTGGCCGCTGCTTATCCTCGGCGATGGGCCAATACTTTGAGGAACCATGCATGTGCATAAACCGAAAACCGTCCTTTAGAAGTTGTCGCAGGATCGATAGGGGAAATTCAGCGTCCAACGATCAGATTTGATCATTGCCGCACTGTTTATAAAACAGAACACACACTGCGCTGATCTCACTCTCTCACAGTGACTCTATAAACCCATCGTGACCGAGAAACTCATCCTCGTTACCGGTGCAAGCGGATACATCGCGGGCCGCCTCATTCCACGTTTATTGGAGCGAGGCTATCGGGTCCGGGCAATGGCGCGGCGGCCCAGCCAGCTTGCCGCGCGTCCATGGAGAAAACGCGTCGAATTAATCAGCGGCGATACAACCGTTCCGGCTAGTCTCACCGCCGCCCTGGATGGTGTTCACACGGCCTATTACCTCATCCACAATATGCAAGTCGGGCGCGGCTATACACAGGTGGAGTTGGAAGGAGCGCATAGCTTTGCGTCAGCCGCAGAAGGCGCGGGCGTGAACCAAATTGTTTATCTTGGCGGGCTGGCCGACCCCAATGATCCGCATCTCGCCTCGCACCTTCGTTCGCGCATGGAAACCGGAGAAATGCTGCGGCGCGGCAGCGTCCCCGTGACGGAATTCCGCGCCGGGGTCATTGCCGGAGCCGGCAGTATTTCCTTCGAGATGATTCGTTTCATGACCGAGGCCCTGCCTTTGATGATCGGCCCGACCTGGTTGAAAAACAAAGCCCAGCCTATTGCCACGGAAAATGTGATCGACTATCTCGTGGAGATGCTTGAAAATCCCTATCATCAGAATCGCATCCTTGAGGTTGGCAGCGATGAGGTTACCACTTACAGGGATTTGATGTTGCGTTATGCCCGCATTCGTGGGTTGAAGCGCAGGTTGATTTTGTTGCCGGGAGTTCCGCGTTGGTTCATGGCAATGGGCGTGACCATGCTGGCGCCGGTTCCGTATCGGATTGCGTACGCGTTGATCGGCGGACTGGCCAGCAGCAGCGTGGTTCAACACGACGAGGCGCGTCGCATCTTTCCGGATGTCAAGCTGATCGACTTCGAGGAAGCGACAGCCAACACCTTGGGCTGTCTTTCGCCAGCTTCGATGGACCGCGTGTGGGAAGGTTCGGCTCGCGATGTGATGCAACTCAAGCATGAGGGCTTCTTCGTAGATTACCGCCGCGTTCAAATCAACGCTTCACCCGAATCGATCTACCAAATCTTGACATCGCTCGGCGGGAAAAACGGTTGGTTGTATGCCAATTGGTTATGGAAATTGCGCGGCTGGCTCGATCAACTCTTAGGCGGCCCCGGCTTGCGCGGCCGTTCAGATTCTTTAACGGAAAATAGCATCCTCGATTATTTCCGCGTCGAGGCAATGGAACCGAATCATCTTCTGCGCCTTCATTCTGAATCACGCGCGCCCGGCGAGGGTTGGCTGGAATGGCAGGCTGGCTTTGAAGACCGCCCTTCGACAGGCTCAGGGCGTTGTGTGTTGGCTCAAACTGCATTCTTTGCGCCACATGGTTTCCCAGGTTTTCTGTGTTGGTACTTGTTCTCACCGTTGCATCGACTGGTATTTCGCGGCTTGCTTCAAGCCATCAAACGACGGAGCGAGAAGTTGTAACAACATCCGCTTGACGTTTCATCGAGTGCGGCATACAATCCAATCGCTCAATTCAAGAACGGTCAGCCAGCGGCGAAGCCGGTGCGAGTCCGGCGCTGTCCCGCAACTGTGAGTCAGACTCACAAGTCTAACTGGTCTAACAAGTTCCACAAGTCTTTTCCGACTTGTAAGACTTGCAAGACCAAAAGACCTGTAAGACTTGATAAGTCAGGTCGCCCGCACTGCCCGGTTCACCACTCTCTCGTGGAAAGGAGGTGGAGAACGGCGTGATCGGATTGCCTCTCCAGCCTCCCCAGTCATTGACTGGGGATTTTGATTCTCATAAGAAA
>JBJKOR010000075.1:0-5942 GCA_046707185.1 Anaerolineales bacterium
CCCAAGCCGGGCAGCCCGAAACCAGCCTTCCCGCGACTGTAATCGGCAGATTGCAACACCGCGTCACGCTTCGGACTCTGATGCTCGACCTGTGGCTGTTATTCTTCCGCAACATCCCGCCTTATCCCAAAGTGCGAACGGGTTTGTACGCGGTCGGCCATCCCGACAAAGATTCCCCCGTGCTGGTGACCGGCAACTTCGACCTGACCGTGCGCCGATTGGTGCAGCAAATCGATGGCAAAGTGAACGTCTGGGTGCTGGTGGCTGATTCAGCAGGCATCAACGTTTGGTGCGCGGCAGGAGGCGGTTACTTCACCGCCGAAAAAGTGATCGCGGCTGTGAAGTCATCGCACTTGAACGAAGTTGTCAACCATCACGCGCTGGTCTTGCCGCAGTTGTGTGCCAACGGCGTGGATGGCTGGCGCATTCGCCAGGAAACCGGCTGGGGCGTCCATTGGGGGCCACCGCGCGCGAGCGATGTCCCGGCTTATTTGGCGGGCAAACGCAAAAAGTCCGATGAGATGCGCTGGGTCAAGTTTCCGCTCAAAGACCGCTTGGAGATGGTCACAGTCACGATGGGCCTTTATGGATTGCTGATCCTGCTGCCGGTATTTTTCTTCTGGAGGAATCTTTTCTGGCCGATCACAATCAGCATGTTGGGACTATCCTATTTCTATGCCGTAGTTCATCCTTGGTTGCCAGGACGCGACGGACTTTATAAGAGCATTCCTCTGACAATCATTTCACTGGCAGGATTGTTTGTTTACAGCGCCTTCTTTCATGCGATGCCAGCCCAACAGATTTTCCATTGGATGATTGGATTGACTGGGTTGTCCGTTTTCTCGGCTGCCGAACTGCAGGGCATGTCCCCGTTGATGCGCGGCGAACAAGCCAACTGGGGGCCGGAAGCGATCATTGGTGCGGCACTCATAGCAGTTTATTGGTTGGTACCGCTGGCGATTGGATGGAGGTAATCTGATGACTATGCAACCCACACTAAAATCATCGTTGATGGAACACCTGAAATTCGCCAGGGAATTGCGCAATCTGGAAATCCACTTCTACCCCGAAAAATGCAAGGGCGTCTGGCAATGTTATAACGTCTGTCCAATCGGCTGCTGGACACCGGACTACGAAAAGCGAGTGGTTGTGTTCCATGACAAGGAAAAGTGCATCGCCTGTGGCGCCTGCGTGCTGCAATGTCCGGAGGATGCCATTGAATTGAAATAATACGGGCGCGGAAGTGAAAATAGCAGCGGCCGTAGGAATATAAAAATGCAAAGCCCCCGGTATAATCCGGGGACTTTGCATTTTTATAGATTATCCCTAAAACCCTCATGCCAAGATTCCTCAGGCGAGGTACAATGCGAAGTATCATGATGAAACAAAGAATTCTAAACTGGCTGGATATCATTCCCACATCTCAAACGTTATTATTAGGTTTCATTGCTATTACTGTCGGTCTTACAACGGGGTTTGGTGTTTGGCTGTTCAAGCGCGTGATCGTCATTGTTAATAGTGGATTGACCACAGGTTTTGGCTTCCTGCAACCGACGCTGGGCATGTGGATTGTTGTTCTGATACCGGTCATAGGCGGTATTGTCGTTGTACTGATTTCAAAATATTTTGTTGGCGAAGAACAAGTCCATGGCGTGGCAAGTATCATGGAGTCCGAGGCATTGGCGGGGGGCAGGCTGCGTTATAAAACAGCGCCCGCCAAAATCCTGGCATCTGCGATTTCCATCGGCTTCGGCGCTTCCGTGGGGCCGGAAGACCCTTCTGTGCAAATCGGCGCCAATCTCGGTTCGTGGCTGGGACAGCTCCTTCATTCCTCGGATGAACGCCTGCGCGTCCTGGTCGCCGCCGGATCGGCAGCCGGTATCGCAGCAGCCTTCAATGCCCCCATAGCAGGCGTTTTCTTTTCGCTGGAATTGATCCACGGAGAAATCAACGGGAGTGCACTTGGAATGCTTCTGGTTGCCTCGGTCGCGTCCTCCGTGGTCACACAGGCCTTGAGCGGACCTCAACCGGCCTTTAGTGTTCCGGCATACACACTCCATTCCGTTTTCGAATTTCCTCTTTATATTGTTTTAGGATTGCTTGCCGGTCCGGTTTCCGCACTTTATATTGAATTGCTTTATGTCATTCGGGATATGTTCCATAGCATCCATTTTCCGGGGTGGAGCAAAGCGGCGGCAACGGGGTTGATTCTCGGCGTTGTGGGAATCTATCTGCCTCAGGTCCTGGGGGTTGGGTACGATACCATTCAGAACATCTTCTATTCGAGTAATCCGGTTCTCTGGCTGTTGGTGGCCCTGTTGATTGCAAAGATCATCCTCACGCCTCTCAGCTTGGGCGGAGGTTTTACAGGCGGCGTTTTTGCGCCCTCGCTCTATCTCGGTGCGACTCTGGGCGGTGCCTATGGAGTTATCGCCGCGCATCTGTTTCCGGGACTGGGTATTGCCCCCTCGGCATTTGCTTTGGTGGGGATGGCTGCCGTTCTCGCCGGGTCCGTTCACGCTCCGTTGACCGCGACCATTCTCTTGTTCGAGTTGACGGGCGATTACCGCATCATCCTGCCTGTGATGCTGGCGGTGGCAGTCAGCTTGCTTTTGTCGCAGCGCATACAACATGATTCGATCTATCTCAAGGGCTTGGTCCGCATCGGCATCCGCCTGGATCGCGGCCGCGATGTGGAAATCCTGCAATCGATTACGGTTGGCGAAGCGATGCATATGAATACCGAAACCCTGCGCGAATCCCTGCCGTTACTGGAAGCGGCGGAAATTTTGGAGCGGACTCGTCATCATGGCATGCCTGTGGTCAACGGACAGGATCATCTGGTTGGAATTTTAACGGTACAAGATATTGAGAAAGTTGAAGAATTGAAACGGGAGACCGCCAGCGTCGGGGAAGCCGCGACGCGCGAATTATTGGTGGCCTATCCGCATGAATCGTTAAGTGATGCCTTGCTGCGTATGAGCCGCCATGATGTGGGTCGCTTGCCGGTTGTGGATCGCAACTTTCCTCGCAGGCTGGTGGGTATTCTGCGACGCACCGATGTGATCCGCGCCTATGAGATCGCTCTGACACGTCGTGTGAAGCAACGCCGTAAAGCAGAGGAAGTGCGGCTCAATGCGGTAACGCCCGAGGTTGTGGATGTTCAAGATATTACCGTTGAGACGAACTCTCCTGCCGCAGGAAAGAAAATGAGTGAAATTTCCTGGCCTCACGACTGTCTGATCGCAACCATACGAAGAGGCAATAAAGTCTTTATTCCGCACGGCGACAGCGTGGTCAAGCCCGGCGACATCCTGGTGGTGGTCGCCGAGGGAAAAGGGCTGGAAGATGTTCTTCAATTGATTCTTTCTCGGAACGGCAAGCCGTAAGCTCAATTTTGGGGAGTGTTTGAAACCCAAGATACATTGCGAAGATCGCAGCGTGCCTTTGGCGGACAATCGTCGGCTAAAAAGGATGAAATTGCTTTGCGGGAGAACATCTCTCGCAATGATATGTGGCCATTGTTTCCAACCGTGGGATTTAGTTCAATGCCGCCATGGCACCATGCAAGAGCACCCTTGAGCCTGACCTTGCGCTGTAATGTTAGTCGCTCCCAAATTTTTCCCCACTGATTTTTCATAGTCAATTTATGGTATAAAAGCTTTAAAGAATTGCTAATGGGGCGAGTGTAAAATGCTTTTTATAGAAATAAGGCTCGCCCAACAAGTATGCTTATGAATTGGTCGTCATGGAAAAAATTTCTGACTATCTTATCTTTCTTTATGGGGTCGGAGAGGCTCCACGCATCTTTGCTCGCGTGGAAAAAATTATCGCGGAATATCGCCGTCGAATCCCCGCGCGTAAAAATAAATTAGCCGAACACGATTCGATTCTGATCACATACGGCGATCAAGTCCAAGCGACGAACGAAAAGCCGCTGCCGACACTCCGTTCGTTCTGCGAAAAATATCTGGACGGTGTGGTCAGTGGCATTCACATCCTGCCATTCTTTCCGTGGAGTTCAGATGACGGCTTCTCAGTTACAGATTATCGTAAAGTGGATTCGGTGTTGGGCGATTGGAACGACATGTCGTCCCTGCAAAATCACTTCCGCTTGATGTTCGACGGCGTTATCAACCACATCTCATCGCAAAGCGAATGGTTCCAGGGCTTCCTGCGCGACGATGCACATTACCGCGATTACTTCATCACAGTCGAAGGCGAGCCGGATCTTTCGCGCGTGGTCCGTCCGCGTGCGCTGCCTTTGTTGACGGGCTTCCAGACTTCGTCCGGCGAGAAGCGGGTGTGGACAACTTTCAGCAAAGACCAGATCGATTTGAATTACAAGAATCCGGAAGTCATGCTGGAAATGCTCGATGTTCTGTTGATGTACGTGGAGCGCGGCGCGGACTTTATCCGTCTCGATGCCATTGCATATTTATGGAAAGAGATCGGTACAAGCTGTATCCATCTTCCGCAAACGCATCGTTTCATTCGACTCCTGCGCGCGGTGTTGGATGAAGTTGCGCCGTATGTTCAATTGATCACTGAGACCAACGTGCCGCACACCGACAACATTTCCTATTTCGGCGATGGAACGGATGAAGCCCAACTCGTTTATAACTTTGCCTTGCCGCCGCTGACTTTGCACACTTTTCATACCGGCGATGCCCGCGTTCTATCGGAGTGGGCGAAGACGTTGACTCTGCCATCCGACAAAACCACATTCTTCAACTTTCTCGCCTCGCACGATGGAATTGGGCTGAATCCTGCACGTGGGATTTTGTCGGACGCTGACATCGACGCTCTGATCCAAAAAACGCTCGCACATGGAGGCTTGATCTCTTACAAACAAAACGCCGACGGGACGCAGAGTCCGTACGAGATGAACATCAATTACTTTGATGCGCTCTCAAGCCCTCAATTGCTCACGTCGCCGTCCTCGGCAACGGAAACGGCGGTGGGGGCGCCGCTTGGAGCGAAGCATGAGACGTTGGATTTGCAAGTGGATCGCTTCATCGCATCCCAAGCCATCATGCTTTCGCTGGTTGGCGTGCCCGGAATTTATTTTCATAGCTTGTTCGGCTCGCATGGCTGGCCGGACGGCGTAAAACAAACCGGTCGCAACCGCACGATCAATCGCCAGAAATTGCAATTGGATGAATTGCAAAATGAACTTGAAGATGAAAATTCTCTGCGCGCCAAAGTATTCACTAAATATCGCCAGTTGCTGAAAGCACGCAGCAGTTCGCCTGCCTTCGACCCGCATGGAGAACAGCGCGTGGTGGATTTGAAGAATTCCATATTCTCCGTCATTCGTGTGTCGCCGGATCATGCCCAGCGCGTTCTTTGCCTGCAAAATGTTTCTGGCGATCCGGAAGCCGTCAGCGTGAATTTTGAAGATGTTCTTGGAATCGACCCTCAAATCGGCTGGATTGCGGATCTCATCTGCGGCAAACGATTCAAAATTCGAAGAAAATCACCTATTCGCCTGCGTCCCTATGAATCGCTTTGGTTGACTACAAAGTAGCCCAATTAGAATTCGAAAAACGGTAAACATCCTATAATGTTGATGGAGCGTGCTTGTTTAAATTATCCATTCTTGCGACTGATGATTAGAAAAGAAAGGAAGGATTATTGTGAACCGTAGCGATTTAAAACAATTACAATCCTTACAGGATTCTCCCTCGGTCTCTATTCTCATGCCGACCCATCGCATGTATCCTGCCAATCGCCAGGATCGCATCCGTTTAAGAAACCTGATCTATGTAGCTGTTGGTCAACTGACAGTTCAATATGAAAAGCGTAAAATCAAGCCTTTGTTGAATCGTCTAAAAGAATTGGATTCCCGAGTCGATTTTCGGCACACCCTGGATGGGCTGGCTTTGTTTGTCAGCAACAAATTTACAGGCGAGTATCCACTGCCTTTTTCCATAAAAGAG
>JBJKOR010000076.1:0-10865 GCA_046707185.1 Anaerolineales bacterium
CTCTCAGCTTGCCGGTTGGCGCTTATGTGCAATACAAATATACAATGGGCGATGGGTTTTGGAATGCGGAGCATGATTCGACCGGGAAATTCGTCCTGCGCAGTTTTATCGTACCCGCGCACGACACGGTCATTCAAGACACAGTGGATACCTGGCAGGCAGGTCCGTCTTCGCCGATCCTGTTTCAAGTAACTGTGCCATCCACCACACCCGTTGGCGATATTGTTTACATTCAATTCAATCCGTATGGTTGGACGGAGCCTATCCCGATGTGGCCGATGGGCAATAATCAGTGGTCGTATCGCCTGTTCAGCCCGCTCAACATGCTCGGCACATTTTATTATCGCTACTGCCGTAACGGCCAATGTGACAGTGCAGATGATTCGTCAACCGCGGGGCATTCCGCTGCAGGACGCCAAGTTGCCACCAGTCTCACGCCGCAGGATCTTCAGGATACAGTTAATTCATGGATGTGGCAGGGAAGCACAGGCTCCACCTCGCTGGTCGGCGCGCAGGTGACGGCGCGTCCCGCCGGATTTGTGGGCGGCGTTGAGCTTCAACCGGACTTTCGTCCCAACTGGTCTTATTATTTTCCGCAAGCGTTCCAAACCGTTCAAGGTTTGGGAGCGAATTGGGTCTTTCTGACTCCGACTTGGACGTATTCGAGCAGCAATCCTTTGATCTTTTCACCCGTTCCTGGCAGTGATCCGCTATGGACGGATTCGTCCCTCATGGTCAGCCAGGCGCGTGCCATGAATCTGAATGTAGGCATTTTTCCGATCCCACATTTCACCACGGCCAATGCCAATGACTTTTGGAAGTCCGCGCCGCGCGATGCCAATTGGTGGAACACCTGGTTCGATCATTACCGCGTCTTTGCCGATAACTACGCTGACCTTGCGACTCAATCCGGCGCGCAGATGTTGATCCTCGGCGGCGGGACGTGGATCAGTCCCGCGCTGCCGAATGGCACGTTGGCGGATGGCACTTCGTCTGGCGTCCCGAGTGATGCGGAGGCGCGTTGGCAGGCGATCACTGCCGAAGCTCGCAAACATTTCAATGGAAAGATTCTGTGGGCCGTGCCGTATGCTTCCGGCAAGGCACTTGCCTCCTTCAACTTTTACCAAAATTTGGATGGGATTTATTTGCTGTGGAGCGCACCGCTCTCGAACCAATCCGGCGCGTCCAAGACCGATCTTTTGAATCAGGCAGGGACGTTGCTCGATAACAACGTCTCGCCGTTTGCCACGACTTTGAATAAGCCGATCATCATCGGGCTGACGTATCCATCCGCGAATGGCGTGGAACGGAATTGCATCAGCAATGGCAAGGGAGGCTGTCTCGATTGGCTCGATCTCAATGAACCAAATAATCCGTCTTCGGCATCCGTTGATTTGCAAGGCCAGTTTGATCTTTATGAAGCCATGTTGAATGCCGTCAATGGCCGCCCGTGGGTGGGAGGCATCGTCAGCCGCGGCTTTTATCCGCCCGCTGCGTTACAGGATAAATCCGCCTCGGTGCATGGCAAGCCCGCTTCTGATTTGTTGTGGTATTGGTTCCCGAGGTTGTTGGGGATAACAAAATGACTCATTACTTTGAGCACGAAAAAGCAAACGAACAAAAGTGGGACAGGCGCTCCGAGTCCTTTGACGATAAAAGATTCAACTATTTTCGATGGATGCAAAAACAAGTGCTCTCGTTGATCCATTTTCAAAAAGGTACTGCGTTTCTCGATTTAGGTTGCGGAACTGGTTGGGCGGTTTGTTATATAGCGAACTTGCTTGAAGGGCAGGGGAGATTTATCGGTGTGGATATTTCAAAAGGAATGCTTCAGCGCGCCAATGAAAACGCGGCGGGATTGGAGAATGTGGGTTTCTACAACGCCAGCGCGGAGCAGGTACCGATCGAAGATAACGTGATAGATAACATCATCTGCACCAATTCATTTCATCATTATCTTCATCCCGAAAAGGCGCTGGCGGAAATATATCGGGTTTTGAAAGATAAGGGACGAGTTCACGTTTTGGACGTCACTTCCGACGACTTCTTTGTGAATTGGATTGATAGGCGGACAGCAAAGCGAGAAAAGGAACACGTGCGATTTCACAACACGCGCGAAATGGCCGAAATGTTTTCGATGACTGGACTTAATCATCTCGAAAGCAGACGGATTTTGTATCCGCTGAAAGTGCATGTGGCTGAAAAGTAGACAACGAAATTTATATTTTGCTTTGGTTATCTCTTATTCATCTCCAAATGAAATTCCCATGCCGCGCGCGGTAATGACCGCGTCCTCGTTGAGATCGACGCGGCGCGGAACGGCCAAAGCTTCTTCAAGCGTTACGTCGGTGATCTGTCCGGAGCGTAGTGCAACCATGTGATCGAATCCGCCGCGCACGGCCAACCTGACAGCGGCCGCTCCATAACGCGTCGCCAGCCAACGGTCGAAGGCGCTGGGCGTCCCGCCGCGCTGCACATGACCCAGGACGGTCACGCGCGTCTCGATGCCTTGCTTTTCGATGGTATCGCCAACGAGGTGTCCGATGCCACCCAAGCGCGGTACATACATTGCATCGCCGCTGCGTGAGAAGACTTGTTTTCCGCCCAACGGTTCGGCGCCTTCTGAAACAGACAGAATACTGAACAAACTTCCGCGGTTCACGCGCTGATGGATCTTGGCCATAATCGATTCGAACTTGAACGGAACTTCAGGAATCAGGATCACATCCGCGCCGCCGGAGACGCCAGCATGTAGCGCAATGAAGCCCGCTTCGCGCCCCATCAATTCCACCACCATCACGCGGTGGTGGGACTCAGCTGTGGTGTGGAGTCGGTCGATTGCCTCGGTGGCAATATTCAGGGCGGTATCGAAGCCAAAGGTCACTTCCGTCCCGCCGATGTCGTTATCGATCGTTTTGGGAACGCCGATCACCGGGATTCCTTTTTGATAAAGCTCATGAGCAATGTGCAGCGTACCGTCGCCGCCCAGAACGAGCAGTGCATCCAAACCAGAATGCTTCATCGCATCGATCAACTCATCGGATTTATCGACGATCACTTCCTTGCCATCCCGGATGACTTTGCGGGCAAACGGATTCCCGCGATTTGCCGCGCCGAGGATGGTTCCACCGCGCGGCAGAATTCCGCTGACTTCCTTCAAGCCCAAAGGAATGACGCCATTCTCTTTCAGAAAACCATCATAACCATCCAATATTCCATAGACTTCAAATCCGTATTGGAGAATGGCTGTTTTCACCGCCGCGCGAATGACGGCGTTCAGCCCCGGTGCATCCCCACCGCCCGTCAAGATTCCGATTCGTTTCATGTTTGTTCCCTTCCGAGCCAACAAATTAGTATTACAGTGCAAAGTTGCTCGCTGCGCCATCCTCGGTACAGCCTGGACGCCGCTTAGGACGGCAACTTGAGCCTGATCTTGCGCTGTAATGTTAGTTGTCTCTATCTTACACCTGTTCATAAGCGCCATGTGACTTTTTAAAGTTGGCGCTGCAAAACCTTGACTTTGCTCTATGATTTCTTTATAATTACCGGTCGCTGTCTTAATTCGGAATAGACACCACTTTCCAAAGCTGTATTCGTTTCAGGTCAGGAGAGAAGTGAATGGCATCTACAATGCCCAGAAAAAATTACGCGCGTATCCCGGTAAATCTTAACCTACCCAATCTCATCGATATTCAACTTGATTCTTTTGAACGTCTCAAGACGGAAGGACTTGGCGACCTCTTCCATGAGGTCTCGCCTATTGAGTCGTACAACAAGGGAATGAAATTATTCTTCCCCGGTCGAAGCCCGGAGGCCAAGCAGTGGGGGTTGAAGTATTGGTTCGGTGAACCCAAACATTCCATCGAGGAATGCGTCGAGCGCGATCTCACGTATTCCACTCCGCTGTATGTGTCTGTGTTGCTGGCCGGCGCGGATGTTCCTGAACCCATCAAGCAGGACATCTTCCTCGGCGATTTCCCTGAAATGACCGATAAGGGAACCTTCATTATTAACGGAACCGAACGTGTGGTTGTTTCGCAATTGATCCGTTCCCCGGGCGTTTACTTCGAAGCCCAAACTGACCGTTCTACAGGGCGCCGGCTGGCGATGGCAAAACTTATTCCCGATCGCGGCGCGTGGATGGAATTCGAGACGCGCAAGAGCGACTACATCATCCTGAAGTTCAACCGCAAACGCACCGTGCCGATCACGGTCTTCCTGCGCGCATTGGCGGCAGTGAGCGATGGCACCAAGGATTCGCCGCTCAAAACTGGAAGCGATGTAGAAATCCTTTCTATATTCCAGGATGTGGACAACAATCCCGACCGTATGTTCATCGCCTCCTCTCTCAAGCAGGAACCGGAATGGGAAATCAATGACAAACAAACGATTGCAGAGGCCGCGCTTATCGAGTTCTTCCGCAAGATGCGTCCCGGCGACCCTGCGACCCTGGAGAACGCCAAACAGTTCCTCGAAGAGCAATTGTTCGACCAGCGTCACTATGATCTCGAACGCGTCGGCCGTTACAAGCTTAATCAAAAGCTCGATCTCAATATTCCGATTCCGCATCGCACCGTGACCAAGAACGATGTGATCCGTTTGTTGCGGCGCATGATCCAAATCAATAATGATGTGGAACCGCCAGATGATATCGATCATCTGGGGAATCGCCGCGTGAAGACGGTGGGGGAACTGATCCAGAATAAATTACGGATTGGACTGCGTCGTATGGAACGCGTCATCAAAGAGCGCATGTCGATCCGCGACCAGGAACAGCTCTCGCCAGTAACGCTGGTCAACATTCGTCCGGTGGTGGCGGCGCTGCGCGAGTTCTTTGGCTCGAGCCAGTTGAGTCAGTTCATGGATCAGACCAACCCGCTGGCGGAGTTGCGCCACAAGCGTACGCTGTCCGCTTTGGGTCCGGGTGGGTTGCGGCGTGAACGCGCGGGTTTCGATGTGCGCGATGTCCATCACTCGCATTATGGACGCATCTGCCCAATCGAAACGCCGGAAGGTCCAAACATCGGTTTGATCGGGCGTCTGGCTTCGTTCGCACGCGTGAACGAATACGGTTTCATCGAAACGCCGTACCGCAAAGTACTCAAAACATTGCCAGCCGATGATGAACGTCTGATTGGCAGAACGCTTAGCGAAGCAATCACAGATCCGAAGACCGGAGAAAAACTTGCGAAAGCAGGCGATGTGATCGATGCTCGTCTTGCCAAGCGCCTGGTAAAAATTGGAAATGAAGTCCATATCGTGCCGTTTGTCTCTGATCAAACAGATTATCTCTCCGCAGACGCAGAGGACAAATATGTGATCGCCCAAGCGAATGCGCCGTTGAGGGAGAATCATGAGTTTGGCCGCGAACGCGTCTCGTGCCGCCATCACTCGAGCTTCCTTTTCTCTACTGCCGAATTGATCGACTATATGGACGTCGCACCGCATCAAGTGGTTGGCATCAGCGCGGCGTTGATCCCGTTCCTTGAGCACGACGATGCGAACCGTGCCCTGATGGGATCGAACATGCAGGCGCAGGCTGTGCCTTTGGTGCGTCCGGAGGTGCCTTTGGTGTCGACCGGTATGGAACGCGCGGCCGCTTTGGATTCAGGACAAGTTGTCGTGGCGGAGGAGAACGGCGAAGTCGTTTCGGTGACCGGAAGCAAGATTGTGGTCAAGGAACGCAAGGGCGGACTGCACACGTATCAACTCCGCAAGTATCAGCGTTCGAATCAATCGACGTGCATCGACCAGCGTCCTTCGGTTGTGAAAGGACAGTTGATCAAGCGCGGCGACATCATTGCCGATTCTTCCTCGACGGATAGCGGGCATCTCGCCCTCGGCCAAAACTGCGTTGTGGCTTTTCTCTCGTGGGAAGGCGGCAACTTCGAAGATGCCATTCTTCTTTCAGAGCGTTTGGTGCAGGATGATCGCTTCACGTCGGTTCATATCGAAAAATATGAAGTGGAAGCGCGTGATACCAAACTTGGGCCGGAAGAGATTACGCGCGATATTCCGAACGTCGGTGAAGACGCGATCAAGGATTTGGATGAAAACGGAATCATTCGCATCGGCGCGGAAGTCGGCCCGAATGATATTCTGGTTGGCAAGATCACGCCGAAGGGCGAAAAGGAACTTACCCCCGAAGAGCGTCTATTGCGTGCGATCTTTGGCGAAAAGTCCCGCGATGTAAAGGATACGTCGCTTCGAATGCCGCACGGTGAACGCGGCAAAGTTGTGGACGTAAAAGTGTTTACGCGCGAAGATAACGCCGATCTCTCCGCGGGTGTGGACATGATGGTGCGCGTCTCGGTGGCGCAGCGCCGCAAGATCACGGCCGGCGATAAGATGGCCGGACGGCATGGAAACAAAGGCGTGGTTTCGAAAGTGGTCCCGGTGGAAGACATGCCATTCCTCGAAGATGGAACGCCTGTGGATTTGATTTTGAATCCGTTGGGTGTGCCAGGACGTATGAACATCGGTCAGGTGCTGGAAGTCCATTTGGGTTGGGCTGCCAAGCGTCTTGGCTTCCGTGCATTGACTCCGGTGTTTGACGGCGCGACAGAAGAGCAAATCGAAGCTGAACTGGCGCGTGCCTGGATTGTGGATCAAGCTTGGAAGGAGTCTGCTCAAGCCGCGTGGGAATGGATCAAGGAACAGGAATATGACCCCGAAACCATTCAGGATGACGATGAAGTCCGGCGTCTCTATTTGGAGGCGTGGCTGGGTAAACGCAAGTATGATGTTTCCAAGCTGAACGATGTGAATTATGCGCGTCACTCTGCAGCGAGAGAGTGGCTGCGCGGCCGTGAATATGATTCGAAAGCGATTCTTGGTCCGTTGGATGAAGAATCTGTCCGCTACGATCCGGAAGCAGACCAGCAAGCCATCAATGCCTGTCTGCGCCTTTGGATGGAAAGCCTGGGTTATACCAGACGGGTCGCGGAAGCCAATTTGATGAGCGCCGCGCAAGACGTCACGCGTGAGACCGGAATCCCGCTGCCGATTCTTGGCAAGCAAGTTTTGCGGGATGGAAAAACAGGCATGCCTTATGACCAACCTATTACAGTCGGCGTGATGACTATTCTTAAGTTGCATCACCTAGTCGAAGATAAGGTTCATGCACGCTCAACCGGCCCATACAGTTTGGTGACACAGCAACCGCTTGGCGGCAAGGCTCAATTCGGCGGCCAACGCTTTGGCGAGATGGAAGTGTGGGCGCTCGAAGCGTATGGTGCGGCATATACATTGCAGGAAATGCTCACTGTAAAATCAGATGATGTGCAAGGCCGCGTGAATACCTATGAGGCCATTGTCAAAGGCGAGCCGATTGAAGAGCCAAGTATCCCCGCTTCCTTCCGCGTATTGGTCAAGGAACTGCAATCGCTTGGTTTATCGGTAGAGGCGATCAACGAGGGCGGGGATGTGGTTAAATTCGGAAAGGATGAAGAAAAATCTCGTCCGCCAAAGATGGGTACTGGTCTTATGGAACTCGGTGCGGATGTAGAATCGTTGAAGAAATGAGCTGCATTTTTCTTGACTTGCTGATAGGCGTATGTTAGAATAACGCGCCGTTGTGTGCAAGAAGGCGGCCATTCTCCCGCCAAAACATGGCAACTACAAATGAGGCCATCATTGTCGTTTCGATGGCCTCATTTCTTGCAAAAGTCATTGTGAAAGAATTTGTTATCGGAGGCAAAGTGCCGACAGTTAATCAAATGGTCCGCAAGGGCCGAAAAAATAAGAAGGTCAAAAGCAAAGCTCCTGCGTTGCAGTTTACGTTGAACAGCCATAAACAGCGACGCGTGCGCCAGGAAAAAGGCGCGCCGCAAAAGCGCGGCGTATGCACTGTTGTGCGTACGATGACTCCCAAGAAGCCGAACTCTGCGCTGCGTAAGATCGCCCGTGTTCGCCTGACGAATGGAATCGAAGTCACTGCATATATTCCCGGCGAAGGTCATCAATTGCAGGAACACTCTGTGGTGTTGGTGCGCGGTGGACGTGTTAAGGACCTGCCAGGTGTGCGTTATCACATTGTGCGCGGCTCATTGGATACCACTGGAGTCGAGAAACGGCGTCAGGGCCGTTCCAAATACGGCGCGAAGCGCCCGAAGGAAGCAAAGTAAGGAGATTATTTCATGAGACGTGGAAGTCCGGAAGAGCGGCCAATTCCGCCTGACCTGCGCTATAACAGCGTTCAAGTCCAAACCATGGTTCAGCATGTCATGAAGCGCGGCAAGAAGAGTGTTGCCACGAGTTTGATCTATGACGCCATGGATATGATTAAGGAGCGCACCCAGAAGAATCCGATCGATGTTTTTGATGGCGCGTTGAAGAATGTCGGTCCGGCCATGGAAGTTCGTCCACGGCGTGTGGGCGGTGCCACCTATCAGGTTCCGATGGAAGTCGCGGCAGATCGCCGCACGACGCTGGCGATCCGCTGGATATTGGATGCAGCGCGCCAGCGCGGCGGCAATTCCTTCTCTGACAAGCTTGCTTCGGAATTGATCGATGCATCCAACGAACAGGGCGCGGCGATCCGCAAGCGTGATGAGACTCACAAGATGGCGGAAGCCAACCGGGCATTTTCCCATTACCGTATATAACTTTCTATTAGGAACACTACTTCATTATTTGTATAGGTAAAGAATGGCACGCGAGCATCCGCTGGATAAATACCGAAATATCGGCATTATTGCCCACATTGACGCCGGGAAAACGACCACCACCGAGCGTATCTTGTTCTATACCGGTAAGACTCACCGCATCGGTTCGGTGGATAACGGGACAACGGTCACTGACTGGATGGAACAGGAACGCGAGCGCGGTATTACGATTGTTTCAGCGGCTATTTCTGCAGAATGGAAGGGCTATCAGATCAACGTGATCGATACACCTGGACATATCGACTTCACCGCTGAAGTTCAACGTTCCTTGCGCGTTTTGGATGGCGGCGTGGTCGTTTTCGATGCGGTTCAAGGCGTGGAGCCTCAGAGTGAAACCGTTTGGCGTCAGGCCGACCGTTATAAAGTCCCACGCATTTGTTTTGTCAACAAGATGGATCGAGTTGGGGCATCTTATGAGCGCACCATCCAGACCATCGTTGAGCGCCTCGGAGCGAATCCCATTCCGATGCAATTGCCAATCGGCAGTGAAGCAACTTTTAAGGGCGCGATTGATTTGCTTACGATGCAAGGTGTTGTATGGGAGGATGATCTTGGCAAGGAACCCAAGGTTATTGAAATCCCCGCTGATTTGAAGAAGTCCGCTGAAGAAGCTCGCCATCATATGATCGAAAAGATTGCAGAGCTTGATGATCATTTGACAGTCAAGTATCTTGAAGGGGCGGAGATCGGCGTGGATGAATTGAAGTCCGCACTACGCAAAGCAGTTGTCGAAAATAAAGCTTATCCTGTTTTCTGTGGGTCTTCTTTAAAGAATAAAGGCGTTCAGGTACTGCTTGATGCCGTGATTGATTATTTACCTTCCCCGGCCGATATCCCATCTGTTAAAGGCTCGGAGCCGGGCAGTGAAGAGCTTACGATTGAATTGCCTGCGAAGGATGATGCGCCGCTGAGTGCTTTGGTTTTTAAGATCGTAACCGATCCATACGTTGGGCGTTTGGCTTATTTCCGCGTGTATTCAGGCGTGATTTCGCAGAGTCAGATGTTGACCAACTCGATTAAAGGCAAACGCGAACGCATTGGACGTTTGATCCGAATGCACGCTGATCATCGCGAAGATATCGTCGAAGTCCGCGCGGGCGACATTGGGGCGGCTCTCGGTTTCAAAGATACATTCACTGGCGATACTTTGTGTGATACCAAGCAGGTTGTGCTTGAAAGTATCACATTCCCTGAACCGGTCATCTCGATTGCGATTGAACCGAAGAGTAGTTCCGATCAGGAAAAGATGGGCGAAGCTCTTCGCAAGCTTTCCGAAGAAGATCCAACGTTCCGTGTTCGCTCGGATGAAAATACGGGTCAGACGATCATCTCTGGAATGGGCGAGTTACATCTTGATATCTTGGTTGACCGTATGTTGCGTGAGTTTCGCGTGCAGGCAAATGTCGGCGCACCCCGTGTGGCATATCGCGAATCGATCACGCGCGCCGTACCTGAAGTCAATTACAAATATGCCAAGCAGACCGGCGGCCACGGTATGTATGGACACGTGGTTATAAAAATAGAGCCGGGGCAACCGGGTTCTGGCGTCATTTTTGAAGATGCCATTCACGGGGGATCGGTCCCGCGCGAATATATTCCCGCCGTTGAAAAAGGAGTGCGGGAAGCATCCGAGAGCGGCGTGTTGGCCGGCTATCCAGTAGTGGATTTGAAGGTTACCCTATTCGATGGATCGTTCCATGAAGTTGACTCGAACGAAATGGCTTTTAAACTGGCTGCCTCCATGGCGTTCAAAGAGGGTGTTCAAAAAGCTGGACCGGTTTTACTCGAGCCTATTATGAAAGTGGAAGTTGTCGCACCGGAGGAGTTTCTCGGTGATGTGATGGGACAGATCAATAGTCGCCGCGGCAATATCCAAGGTATGGAAGTTCGACCGGGCAATGCACAGGCGGTACGCGCAATGGTTCCGCTGGCCGAGATGTTTGGTTATGCCACGCAATTGCGTTCCGCTACGCAGGGCCGCGGTGTTTTTAGTATGGAATTTGACCACTATGCGGCTGTGTCGCAGTCAGTGGCAGAAGAAATTCTCAAAGTGTAATTGTTTTTCTACGAATAAGGAGCGAAGGAATGGCGAAGGCGAAATATGACAGGACGAAGCCGCATCTGAACGTAGGGACGATGGGGCACATTGATCACGGGAAGACGACGCTGACGGCGGCGATCACGAAGTATTGTCAATTT
>JBJKOR010000077.1:0-5370 GCA_046707185.1 Anaerolineales bacterium
TAAGAAAGACATCTGCCGAAACCGGCTTATAGCCTGATGAATACTTCTAGTGTACCAGTTATTCATTCCTGAACTGCAAACAATAATGATGAAACGTATTGCTCACCCAGGCGCTCCCCAATCCAAACGGCGCGAGCGGCTGGTTGTCCTGGCACCAAATCTTTTCATCTTTGAGCGTATACACCTTGCCAAGTTCACGCGCCAAATCCCACGCCAGCGGATAAATCTTTCCGCCCTTCTTCACGTTCTTGACGATGATCGTGAGATATGCTTTTTCTTTTAGTAATGGCTTCAGCCCTGAATAGATCAAAACCAGCTTTTCCAAAAAATTTTCATAATCGTGGATATTGCCCACATCTTTTGGATCATCAGAATAAAAAACATCCAGGCTGAATGATGCGCGGCGTTTCTTCTGAGTCTCTGCTCCCTTGGCGTGAAGCATGTCCCAATACGGGGGCGAGGTCAAAACGTAATTGATGATTGGTAATTGGTAATGGATGGCTTTGGCTGCATCGCCTTGGATGATCTTGGATTTCAGGTTTTCCGTTGAGCCGCCAAGCGCTTTGCGCTCTTCTTTGATGATCTGCTTGGCGATCTTCGCATACTTTGAATTCAACTCGATGCCGTAGGAATTGCGCCCAGCCCGCAGCGCCGCCACCAGCGCGGACCCGGTACCGGCCATCGGATCCAAAACGGTCTCGCCCTTTTTGGTGAAGAATTCGATAAACTCCTGTGCCATCGTCTCTGGAAATTTGGCGGGATGAACGAGCACGCCTTTTCGGCGCGGCGGAGGGTTATGGATGAACCACGATTTTTGAAATTTGAGCCAGGTTTTCGGTTCGAGATCGTTGAGTTTGTTCGGCATAATCGTTTATCAGGGGTGAGGTGTTTTTGTCGGTAATGAATAGTTTACATTATAAATTCTTAAATCAGAGAATGTAACCGTGACCGGTGTATCTGCAACCGAGTGGGCAAAAACGCCAATCGTTCCGCTGGCATAGGTGCTATCGCTGATGCCAAACTGGTAGCGGCCATTCAGGAAAAAGTGTAATTCCGGACCAACCGCCCATACTCCCATGCGGACCTCTCCTGGCGTGCCGGTGGGCGCATCACTGCTAGGCACAGCGGATTGCAGCGTTTGACGCGTATGCGAGGTAACGCGGTCGAGGCGAAGTGTGCCGTTGCACATCAAGACCAGGCGGTAATAGCTCACTGCCGTAGCGCGCACAAGCAGTCCATACTCATCCTGATCCCGGCACAGGCTCGGACTGGCGGTCAGCTCGGCGTAGAAATCGGAGAGCACCAATTCCTTGCGCAAGCTGATGATGTAAACGCCGGGACTGGCCGACAAGGTCAGTTGATTGTTATTGATCGCTGAACTGCCATCCTTCGATGAAGCGATATTCCACAAATTGGGAATGGAAAAATCGTCGATGAGACTGACCGCGCCGATGCCGGGTTTCTGCTCGGGCGTTGGCGCTTGAGGAGTCACAACTTGAGGCGATGGAGTGGCAGAAGGCGGGAACCAGACAATCGTCGGTGAAGGAAGCGGAGTCCTGGTTGCTGTGGGCGGAAGCGGGAACGAATCGATTTCAGCTGTGGCACAGCTGGTCAGGATCAAAGCCGTCAATAAAAAAAACGCGATTCTTCTCATCTCAAAATTCTCAACTGTTGTACAATCGAAGAAGCAGTATTCTCATTCTAGCATACAAGGAGCTAACGAAGATGGATAAAACTGTGCTCGTGACTGGCGCTTGCGGTGAGATTGGTCAGGCTTTGGTGCAGGAGTTATCGAAACGCGGAGGCTATCGCATTGTGACGGCGGATCTGATGCCGCTGCCGGATGCCATCCAGGACTTAGCCGCGGAGCATGTACAGGGGGATCTGGTATATAAAATCAAAACCTTTTACGATTATGACTTCGATATCATTTTCCATCTGGCGGCTTCACTCTCGTCGAAGGCCGAAGTAGCCACCGAGGAAGCACATCGTATCAATGTCGAGGGGACCATGCAATTGTTGATGCTTGGAGCTTATCGCTCTGAAAAATATAAAAAGGCGGTCAAGTTTCTCTTTCCGAGTTCCATTGCGGCGTATGGCATGTCGAACCTTGATGTGAAAAAGTCCGCCGGGCGCGTCAAAGAAGATGAACACAATACGCCTCACACCATGTACGGATGCAATAAGCTCTATTGCGAAAAACTGGGAATCTATTACAGCCGTTATTACGGCCAGCATCATCTGGATCCAAACCCGCCGGTCATGCTGGACTTTCGCGCGCTCCGTTTCCCTGGCCTGATTTCCGCCTTTACCCTGCCCAGCGGCGGCACGAGTGATTATGGTCCGGAGATGCTCCATGCTGCTGCACAGGGCCAGCCCTATTCGTGCTTTGTCCGTGAAGATACCAAGATTTCCTTCATGGCCATGCCGGACGCGATCAAGTCGTTGTTGATGTTGACCGACGCGCCGCGCGAGAATTTAAACCGGATCATTTATAACGTGGCGGCCTTTGCATTGACCGCCGGCCAGTTCCGTGAGCACGCGCTGAAGGTGTTTCCCGGCGAGAAGATCACTTTCGAACCCAACCCGAGGCGGCAGGGGATCGTCGATTCGTGGCCCGAAGATGTGGATGATTCCATGGCGCGCAAGGATTGGGACTGGAAACCCGATTACGATGAAGACGCATTCTTCAATCGATATTTCCTGCCGCAAATCCGCGAGCGATATGGGAAGTAATCAGGGAACAGAATCGAAATAAATTTCAAAGGATTGATTCTGTTATAATCTTTGCGATGAAACTCCGACTTTTAAGCATCGCCAGTATCCTTATTGCTTTTTTGCTGTTGATGCTCTCGCTTCCCGCACACGCCGCGCCTGTTACCCAGGGCGTTCAGTTTGAGACTAATACACCCGAGTCCAATGGGAATATCTATTATATAGTTCAACCTAATGATACCTGCATAAGGATCGAACTGCTTTACTCGATAAATGACGAACAACTTCGTCAACAAAACACAAACATCAATCAAGGCTGCTCTAACCTTACCCCCGGAGAAAAATTATTCATAGGCGTGGGTGTATCCAGTCACCCGACGCCCACGCTCGGTCCATCACCGACGCCTTTGCCGCCCACCGTCACGCCGACACCCATCACTGGCACAACTCAGATTTGTGTGTCGCTTTTCAACGATCTGAATGGGAATGGGATTCATGAGACTACCGAGCCGCTGATTCCCGGCGGCGCAATCAGCGTTACCGAAAAGAGCGGGAAGTATTCCAAAACGCTTCCGACCCTGGCCGGAACGGATCCCATTTGTTTTACAGCTCTGCCCGAAGGTGATTACAACATCAGCGCGGCCATTCCCGATAATTACAATCCCACCATGGCCTTGAACACGACGCTGCAGGTCAAAGCCGGTGACAGCGCCTATATCGATTTTGGCGCGCAATCCAAAGATACCACCATTGCCCAGCCGGAAAACAGCACAACCGCATCGCCAATTCTGGGGATCTTTGGCGGGCTTCTTTTGTTGGGTGGCTTGGGCTTGGGGTGGTTTGCCCTTCGTCAACGCCGGCCAGCCAGCAAGTTGAAAGACAGTGGATTGTTGAAGAAATAAATTGCAAATGATTATTGTAGGGGCGCAACACGTTGCGCCCCTACAATTTTTTAACCCATGGGGTTCCGCATCCTTTGCCCGCCGATAAGATGCATGTGCAAATGGAAGACAGTCTGTCCGCCATCGGGGCCGGTGTTGATAATGATGCGGTAACCGCCCTCATGAATATTTTCCTGTGCGGCGATTTGGCGTCCAACCAGAAACATATGCCCAATCAAAGATTCGTCTTCTGGTTGCAAGTGATTGACCGAATCGATGTGTTTGTTGGGCACGATTAGAATGTGAGTTGGCGCGACCGGATGAATATCGCGGAAAGCTGTCACTTGTTCATCCTTGTAGACGATGGCCGCCTTGACTTCATTTCCAACGATTTTGCAGAATATGCAATCGGTCATGATCATTATCATAGGAGACAGTCATTTTCAAAATGACTGTCTCCTATTTTCCTCCTCTATTGGATTGGTCCATCCTTTGGCGCGCAGACGATGTTGTAATATTCCATCTCGACTGCCTTGTTTTGCTGGGCATAGGCTGCGGCTGCGTTACTGATTGCGACGAAAGTACCGAGATGTTGTTGCGCATCGGTATCCCAGATGCGCGGCAGGGTCATCAATGGATCGCCCGCGGGACCTTCGGCCAGCATCAGCGGGCGCTTTGGATCGACTTGATCGCCCAGCGGTACCCAGTTGAACATGACCGGCCCGCGCGGGTTGATGGTGAATCCCAATTTGTATCCCACCTGGCGTGCAAGCTGAACAGCTTTTGGAGTGAACCCGCCGCCCGGCCAGATGTACGCGATCGGCGCTATTCCAAATACCTGTTGAATATTATTCATCGATCCCTGCAATTCACTCAGCATGAATTCATCTGTGGAATCGGGAGTGATAATAATATTATGGATCACACCATGCGCTTGAAAGCTGATCCATCCTTGTTTAGATAGAGTAACAAGCCCTGGCAAAACTGGATCTGTTGGGCCGTTAACACTGATCCAGCCGTTCGTGACGAACCAACCCCATTGCTTGTAATAAGGCAAAAAGTGATCCGTAAAGTTTTGTGCGGTCTTGCGATCATCCTGAATAAGCAAAGCCGAATGCTGCGGAATCTTGGCATTGTTGTACATGAAGTCCATCATTTGCTGCATATTAATGGCAGTAAATTTTTGCTGATGCAGGGCATTCATCAACTGATTGAAATCATGTACGCTGATCTGGTTTGGATCGGTCACAGTTCCCTTGGTAATGGAGTGGAACATGATGACGACCACAATCGTGCCGGGTACGGCATTGGTGGACGTCCATTTGTCTTTCAGGTATTGGCAGGTATCGCGGATATAGGTGTGCGGCGTATCGAGCGGGTTGAGTGCATTGGTGGTAAATGCGGCCGGCAATGCTGGAGGAGTCAAAGGAAGAGTTGGCGTGGGGGCAACCGCTTCAGTTGGCGTTGCCGTGGGTTGGGCTTGTTGAAGGACTGCGAAGGCAGTCTGTACAGCCTCCGTCATTGCCGTGCTTGGGTCAGCAGTTGGAGCTTGAGGCTGGCAAGCGCTCAATAGAATGGCGAGCAAAGCGAAGGTCAAGAAAGAGCGGTAAACAGCGAGAAGCGCTGTCCTATGAAGTCCCAGTGTTCTTCTGGGGAGCTTATCGAAAGGGGAGAAGTTGTTTTTGTTCATAGAAAATCTTAATCCGCACAATAATAACAGAAAAGACACATCTCTCGATGTGCCTTTTCACATTTCACCTCTTACATTTTACTT
>JBJKOR010000078.1:0-2328 GCA_046707185.1 Anaerolineales bacterium
CCGCCAACGAAAAAGCTGTGATCGAATCGGGAATGTCTTATGCGATTCTACGCCCGACGGTTTTGATCGGTGCGGAGGATATTCTCATCAACAACATTGCCTACCTCATGCGGCGTTTCCCGTTCTTCGGCCTGCCCGGCGATGGGTCGTATCGCCTGCAGCCTGTTTATGTGGAAGATCTGGCAAACCTTGCCGCGGAAGCAATCTATCGAAAAGATAATTACATCAGTGACGCGGTCGGCCCGGACATCTTCACGTTCAAAGAAATGATCGAGTTGATCGGGGGGAAGATCGGCGCGCAAAGAATGCTGATTCCCCTGCCTCCCAAATTAGCCTTGCTCGCCTCGCAATTCCTAAGCCTATTCCTTGGTGACGTTTTACTCACGCCCGAAGAAGTGGATGGATTGATGGCTGGACTTTTAGTATCCAAAGAGCAGCCGCTTGGCAGAACACATCTTGCCGACTGGCTCGAGGTGAATAAAGAAAAAGTTGGAATGAAGTATGCTTCAGAAATAGCGAGACATTACAAATAAAAGAAAAACTCCGGCAAATCAGCCGGAGTTTTTCTTTTGGATTGGTAATTCACCGGAGCAATGCGGGTTGTCGATGCAGCCATAGTAAAGCTTTCCGCTCTCAGGTCCGGAATGATGCGTGCGCAATACCATCATCTTGCCGCAGATTGGACACATCGGAACGGAGTCGTCAACTGGTACAACGACTTTCGAATCCCGGACTTTTTCGACAGCCAACTGAAACAGCGGGACCACATCCGAGAGATCATAGTGATCGTTCAATGGGATATGCACCAAAGGGATGCCAGCCGTCAGGAACAGTTCATCCATAAATTGGTCTCTGGGACGTGTTTCCTCGCGGCCAATCTGCTTGACGAATGCAACGCCGATCTCCGGTTTGAAAGATTTTGGATCGCAAAGCAGGAAGTCCACATATTTGCGAAAAATTTTATTGAAGAAATGAACGTTCTCGTTTGGGCGGATGATATAGAAAAGTTCATTCAAGGAAACTTTGGCAAAGACAACGTAACGGTCAGCCGCAATCTGCTTCAACATCCGAAACAGCGCCGCTTCCGGCGTGGATAGGAACGGCTCACGCAAACGGAACGGAAATTCATCTGGAGGCTTTACCGCGCCAAACTGTGCTGACGATTGATTTGCCATGGATTTCTTCCCTTAATAATCCTTAAGGAAATTATAGAGCAAATATATCCAAAAAGCAACAGGAAATTTATCGCTTCAAGATTTTATCGAGCAGGCTTTTTTCTTCTTCGATGTTCTTCACGTTCCCATCCAGCCAGGCATTGCGCAATCGATTCAAAATGGATTGATATTTGGGCCCCGGTTCGAGGCCAAGTTTTTTGAGATCATAACCGGTCGTTTTCGGTTTGACATGCCGCCAACCGGAAAGATATTTCTCCAGCATATGTTTTGACTTGCGACTTGGCGCGGCAAGTGAAACCGCTTGAATTGCGGACAATGGCAATTTATCATGCTGCTCCACACATTGACTGGGCTTGAGATTCGCAAAGACATTCAAATCTGCATAAAGTTTCGACGATGCAAGCATGGATTTGAAAAGTGGCGCGGTGAAATGCAGGCGTTTGTTCAAAGCAGAAATTTCTTTATTCGATAAACCCATCAGCCACAAGAGCCAGCGAAGATCGCCAAGCGAGAGAGTAGATAATTCGAGATTAGATGATTCGATTTTCGATAATTCAATGCGCGTTCGTGTTGATTTGTCAAAATTTAAAGCGGAATGAATTGGTATTAATAAATCAAGTTCATTCAATCGCGCCAGCATGGACGCAGCATTTGGCTCATCGAGAATCAAATCCAATTCGTGGCGAATACGCTGGGCGGAAAGCGCGGAAATAGTTCCTCGCGCTTCCGGGATGAGAGCCAATGTATCTTGCGCGATTCGAAAACCGTAACGCCCTTCATATCGAACGGCGCGGTACAGCCGCGTTGGATCATCAATGAACGAGTGCGGATGCAAAACGCGTACCAGACCTTGTTGAAGATCGTCATAGCCGCGGAGTTCGTCATGCAATTCACCAAAATGATCGTCATCCAAACGAATAGCCAAAGTGTTAATCGTAAAGTCTCGCCGATGAATATCGTCACGGATGCTTCCCATCCTGACAGTTGGCAACGCGGCGGAATGTTTATAGGTTTCGCTTCGCGCAGAAATTAGATCAATAGAGGCTGGAGAGTAATCATGGCACTCTAATCTCCACTCCCTAATATCTATTTTCGCTGTCCTAAACTTTTCATGAACCGCGGCTTTGCCACCGTATTTTGAAACAAGTGAATC
>JBJKOR010000079.1:0-4260 GCA_046707185.1 Anaerolineales bacterium
CGTTCGGTTGCCCGGAAATACCATATCCCCCAGAAAAATGAGATCACCACCACGACCAAGGACAGGAAAAATCCGGGGAGGTATAGATTCGATTGCCCACCCAAAATGGCCCACCGAAAGCCGTCGATGACACCGACCATTGGGTTAAGGGAGTAGAGCAGGCGCCATTTCGCCGGGATTATGGTACTCGAAAAGCCGACGGGTGAAATGTACATTCCAAATTGAACGATGAATGGGACGATATAACGAAAATCCCTGTATTTTACGTTCATGGCCGTGAGCCATAGCCCCCATCCCATGGAAGCCATGAAGGCGATGCCGATGAAGAAGGGAAGAGTGAAAATTCGCCAGCCAGGAACGAAATGGTACCAGATCATCATCAATGCGAGGATGACGCTGGAGATCAAAAAATCCACGAAGCTCGTGATGACCGCGCTTGTAGGGATGATCAACCGAGGAAAATAGACTTTGGAAATCAGATTTGCGTTGCCTACCAGACTGTTGCTGGATTCGGACAACGAGTTGGCAAAGAATTGCCAGGGAAGCATAGCGGCGAAAACCATAATCGCGTAGGGAGCGCTGCCTTCTGTTGGCAGTTTGGCCAGTTTGCCGAAAATTACGGTGAAAACAATCATGGTGAGAAACGGGCGCAGCACTGCCCATGCGATGCCGATTACCGTTTGCTTATAGCGTACAAGGATATCTCGCCAGGCCAAAAAATAGAATAGCTCTCGGTAGCGCCACAGATCTGCCCAGTAATGCCGCTCGGTTTTTCCTGCCTCAATGATGAGTTTTTGTTCGGTCATTGGAGATTTTATTCAGCGGTCACTCAATGCTTTTTATTTGAGCCAATCGTGTCATCCTGGCCAAAAACGAAATCCGGGTACCATTCAGCATTCTGGACCCCGGCGTTCGCCGGGGTGACGTTACGTAAACGATATTGAGGGTCGCTAATCGATCCCTGCGATCAGCTTGATACCGTTGTGGACAGCGGTCATTTTCTTTTGGCTGATGGAACCGATGTAATCCATAAACCAAGATTTGTTCACGGACATGAGTTGGGAGATGTTTACGATAGCGTCTTCCGGCAGGTTGGCCTCTCCTTTTTTGAGCAAAACGTTTCCTGGTAAACCGGCAAACTGGACATTTGTAGTAATGCCGACGACAATTGCGGTGTTGAGTTTGCTATTATTGAGCGCATCAATCTGGAGGACCAGCCCCAGCCAATGGTTATTCTTCCCAGTTGCGGCCTTAGAATCTTGAAGGGCAATCCGATAGACCCCTCCTTGCTTTGGCATAATCGCTTGTGTGTTACTGGTTCTCAATGTCTCGGCCGACCGCTCGCAACTGCTCCTGGCATACGGTTGAATCTGCAAAAACGCTATCGTAGGCTTTGCGAATGCGTTGGTTTCGTTCATCCATGATTTTTTCCCGGAGGATGTCCGAAATCATTCGGCTGCGCGATATTTTTTTCTGGGCGCAGGTTTCTTCCAGTATTTCGAGAACATCCTCTGGGATGGTGATGGCGATTTTTTTGGTTTTCAAGGCGGTTGTCTGTCTGGTTTGTTCGGTCTGTTCGGTCTGTCTGGTTGGTTCGGTCGGATTGAACTGTGGTCGGTGTCGACGGAATAGACGAGATGGACGAAATGGACGAAATGGATAGCTCGGTTATTTCGAGGATTCCAATCGATCAGACAACGCAGAAATTACGGAAAAGGGCCATTTGGGGCGGACACAGATAGCTCCGCCTCTTGGATTCAGAGCGCGCCAGTGGTTAATATATTGAAATTATGTTGTTTTATTGCTATCTGAAAGGACGCAATCCATCTAAAATCCGCACGCTCATACTCATGATCATACTAAAAGGTCATATTTGTCAATGCTTTTCTTGATAGTTCATGATTGTGTCCATTCGGAATTAGAAAATTTATTATGATTCCAATTTGATAGATCACTCCGGACGCGCCTCTAAGGAAAAATTTAGATGATTTCCATGCAATTTCTATCATCGGCCACACGCAAAAATACTTTAATTTTTTCAATGGTCAAAACAAAATCTACCTTAGGCGCGAACGGAATTTATCACGGTATGATCATTTTGTCCTACCAGGATCTACCACTTTGGTTCGTTATTCCGTTTATGGAGATCAGGAAGTGTGCTGCTGCCCTGTCCCGGGGTTGCTCCCTGAGGTGACGATGTATATAGTGGCTATCGATCCGCACTTGTAAGGGAAGATATGTTTTTCGGTGATACGTTGTTTGCATTGACTTCAAGAACTGGCCAATGGGCAGAAATCAATAGGGTGGGATTTTATGAAACTGGCGGTAAGCGGTAAAGGCGGAGTGGGGAAGACGACGTTTTCGGCGTTGTTGATTCGGGCATTGAACTCGGTGGGAAAGCATGTGTTGGCCATCGATGCGGATCCCGATGCCAATCTGGCGGGGGCGGTGGGAATCGAGGGGGCGGACGGCATTACCCCGATCGCGGAGATGAAGGATCTCATTTTCGAGCGCACCGAGGCGCAGCCCGGGACCATCGGCGGCTTTTTCAAATTGAATCCGAAGGTTGATGACCTGCCGGATGCTCTATCCGCGCGGCTTGAAAACATCAAGCTCATGCGGCTGGGCGGGGTTCCCAAGGGCGGCACCGGGTGCATCTGCCCGGAGAGCACGCTGCTGCGGGCCCTGGTCACCCATGTGGTGCTTGCCCGCGACGAGGTGGTCGTCATGGACATGGAGGCCGGCATCGAGCACCTGGGGCGCGCTACGGCGAGGGCCGTGGACAAATTGATCGTGGTGGTCGAGCCGGGCCGGCGCAGCATCGATACCGCGGGGCATATCCGGCGGCTGGCCGGCGAGATCGGCCTGACGCAGATCGCCGTGGTCGGCAACAAGATCCGCGGGGAAAAGGACGAAGCGTTTTTGAAAACCAATCTCCCCGATTTCGACTTCCTTGGGTTCATCCCTTATGATCCTGACCTGATCGAAGCGGACCTGAAAGGCATCTCGCCCTTTGACACCGGCGCCACCGCTAAACAAGTGGTTGAAGGGATGATCGGAAAGCTTTTTTAAACATGAGGGGCGACTTGCCCCTCGTCCTTGGTCATTTGTTACCGCTGCCGCGGGGTCATGACCGCTACGCGGCGTCATTAGTCCTTTGTCACTTGTCATTTGCTGGCCGCTTCGCCGCGTTATGACCGCTTCGCGGTGACATTGGTCCTTTGTCACTTGTCATTTGTCGGCCGCTTCGCGGCGTCCTTTGTGAAACCAGGGACCAAGGACAAGGAACCAATGACGGAGACGTAGCCTCTTCATTGACATGCGTTGTGCCGTAGTTTATATTTCAAAGTGTAAACTACAAGTGGGGGGACCATGAAGGCGACGGCAAAGGATCTCAGGTTTAATTCAAAAGGGCTTCTGGATACGGTCAACAGAGGTGAGGAGGTTGTCATAACCTTTCGAGGCAAACCCTGCGCAAGGCTTATCCCCTACAAAGAAACCAAAGAACGTGTTTCAAAAAATGAATTGTTTGGAATCTGGAAAGATAACGATACGATTAAAAATGTTGATGAATATGTCCGGGGGTTACGAAAAGGACGATTTTAGATGGTTATCGATACCGATGTCATTATTTGGTATATGACGGGGAATGAAAACGCATATAATGCAATTGAGGAATTAAACGGCTTTTATATCTCTGTTGTTACATATATGGAGTTGGTTCAGGGCATGAGAAACAAAAATGAACTTAATCAGCTTCGCAAAGCGCTTCATGCTTGGAACTCTAAAATTCTCTATATATCTGAAGAGATATCCGTTAAAGCGATGTTTCTTATAGAACAGCATTATTTAAGTCATTCCATTCAACTAGCAGATGCTTTGATCGGCGCAACTGCAATTTCTCACGGACTGCCAATTCTTACTGGTAATGATAAACACTATAAAATACTAAAAGATTTAGAGATCAAAAAATTCCACCCTTAATCACTCCTTGTTTCTGCGCGAATCGTTCAATTTCAAGTGGTAACAAATGACGAATGATGTCACGAAAGCGGCCATCAAGGATTAGGGATCAAGGGATAAGGATGACCGCTTCGCGGCGTCCGGCGTTCCTTGTCCTTAGTCCTTGGTTTAACAAATGACAACGGACGAATGGCAAAGGACGCCGCGCCAGCGGCCGACAAATGACGAATGGCAAGTGGCTATGCAAAGCTTTTGACCTGGATGGCTTCAGCATTTTGCATGGCCTGCCATAAATCG